>CAUZBV010000066.1:0-11516 GCA_963578115.1 Myxococcales bacterium | reverse complement strand
ACACAGCCCGGCCGAATACACGCTGCGCATCGTCGCGGCGCCCGACACGCCGCTGGACAAGAAAGCACTCGATGAGGCGCTGGGCACGCTTTTGGGTGGCGTCGCATCGGTTCATCAAGAGACCGTGGCGCATCTCACGACCCAGCCCTCGGGCAAGCTTCAGCTGGTCAAATCCGTCACCTTTGAGGCGTTTCGACCGGGCAGTCCGGACCATCGGCCGGAAGTGCCCATTAACTGATTGGACAGGAGCGTTCGGAAATCACCTTCAACATGGGTATACTTCAATCATGGGCATGACCTTGGCCGAGTCGTTGATGGACGTGGGATCCAAGCTGCGCCTTCCATTGGGGGCCATTGGAAGTGTGCTTCGTTACGGTCGCCTGCCGCTGTTGCTCAGCTGGGTCGTGACCAATCGCTGCAACCTGCGCTGTGTCTATTGCGGCTGTCCCGGCATCAAGACCCCGGAGATCAGCACCGACGAGGCGCTCTCTTTGGTCGATCAGATGGTCGAGTTGGGTGTGCTGGCCGTGCACCTGACCGGTGGCGAGCCTTTGGTGCGCAAGGATCTTGACCAAATTGCGTCGCGTCTACGCTCCGCCGGCGTGCGCTACGGGATCAGCACCAACGGAACGCTGGTACCCAAGCGGATGGACATCTTCGAGGGCTGCTCTACCGTGTCGCTGAGCCTCGATGGGCCGCCCGCGGTGCACAACAAACACCGCGCAGAGGGCCAGGTGGACGAGGTGTTGGAGGCCTGCCGCTTGCTCCGGGAGTTGCCGACAACCATTCGTTTGGTGTGCTTGGTCACCTCCGAGACCACCGAAGAGTGTTTGGACTTTGTCATCGAACAAGCCCGCGCCATTGGTGCTCAGGCCTTCTTTCAGCCGGCGCTCGATGTGGTGCTGGCCACCGACGATCCCAACCCGGTGGTGGGCCAACAACATCATGTGGGCGCCATTTTTCAGGCGCTGGAAGCCCGCAAAACCAAGGACCTGCCCATCGGCAATTCCATCGAAGCACTTCGCCACATGGCGACCTGGCCCCATCAAGAGCCCATACAATGCTTGCTGCAGCGCGTTGCGGTGCGCATAGACCCTCAAGGAAACCTGCTTCCCTGTCACGAGCGGGCGGGGGCTCCCGACGGCGAGAGCGTGCTGGATGGCGGCTTAGCGGGCGCATTGGGCCGTCTCAAAGCCAAGAAGTGCATCGAATGTTGGGGCTCATCCCGGGTTAACGTGCGCGAAGCCATTAAGCACAATCCCACCGAACTCTTGCAATTGGCCGGCAGCCTCTTGGCAACATCCGGAGATGATTCTGTAACCGCGTAGACACGAAGCATCGCCATCGCCTGTCATCGTGGACTGAAACAAAACAGCTCTTCAAAACGTGTACTACCGTGTGAACCATCCTTTTTTGCGATTGGCTGTGGGGTTCAGCGCCGGTGTGGGGCTGGGCGTGGCGACGGACATCGGCTGGCAGGTGTGGTGTGCGTGCGCGCTGATTGTAACGTGGTTGTGGTGGCGAAGAGCACACGATGACCTCCAAAAGCGCTGGCGGGGCTGGCTGGCGTGGATCTGTATAGGCGCCGCCTGGTCCGCAGCCCATGAGCCCACAAAGCCTCTGCCGGTGGGCGCGGTGGGAAGCACCCCAAGCGCCCGCATTGAAGGGGTGATCACCGGTCCCATCCGCCGCGTGGGGGACCGACTGGCGATTCAACTGACCGAGGCCACCGTGCGGGAAGGATCCCAGACCGTACCCATTTCCGGGGCCATTCGATTGTCGGTGCCCGATGCGCCCTCAATCGCTGTTCTGAATCGTGGTCAGCGGATCCGCACCCACGCTCGAGTGCGCCCGGTCCGTCCCATTGCCAACCCGGGACAGCCGCCGCGGGGTGCAGTGCTGCTTCGTCGCGGCGTCCAGGCGAGCGCATGGGTGCGCGACGCCGCATCCGTGCACGTCTTGTCGACCGAAGACGAGAGTGCGTTGGATTTCCTTGACCGGCTCAGAGCGCGCTTTCGCCGTTGGTGTACGGACGAGTTGTCTCCCCAAACCGCCGATCGATTGCAGGCGGTGGTCTTGGGCGATGGGGGTGCGGTGGCGCGCGATGAGCGGGATCAATGGCGCCAAGCGGGCGTGGCGCATCTCTTGGCCATCTCCGGCCTGCATGTGGGGCTCATCGCTTGGCTGGTGTTTGGCTGGATCCGGCGGATGCTGTGCTGGATCCCCGCGTGGTCCCGGCGCTGGCCTTCCGAGCCGGTCGCGGCCGTGTTTGCGGTGGGCGCTGCCTGGTTGTACGTGCTCATCGCCGGGAGCCCCATTAGCGCGTCGCGCGCGGCCTGGATGATCACAGGGATCGTGTCGGCCCATTGGGTGGGCCGATCGCCCGATGTGATCTCGGGCCTTTCGCTGGCCTTGGTCATGGTGTTGGGGGCCGATCCTTTGGCCATTACCGATCCGTCGTTTCAGCTCAGCTTTTCCGCCGTGTCGGCCCTGATGCTTTGCATGAGTCCCATTGACCGCGCAGCTCAATGGGTTCGGGACAACGCGCCTTTTGTGGGGATCGGACGCTTGGTCTCCTATCTCATGCGCATGATGGGTGCCTCGGCCGTGTGTACGCTGGCCACCTTGCCCTTTGTTTTGTGGCATTTCCGGAGCGTTCCCTTGGCCGGGATCTGGGCCAACGTGGTGGCCATTCCCCTCTTTTCGCTGGGTGTGGTGGTCCCAGGGTTGACCGCTTTTGGCGGCGTGTCTCTGGACTGGACGGGCCTGGCTGGGCTGCTGATCCATTGGCTGGAATGGGGCGGAGCGCTCTGCCATCAATTTGTGGATTGGGTGGCCGCTCAGGGTGGGCAAGTGGACGCCACCCCGTGGTCGGAGTCGACGTTTATCCTCGTGGGATTGGCCGTGGTGGCGGGTGTGTTTGTGATTCGCCGGGTTCGGTGGGGCCGTCTTCGTTGGGCGGTCATCGGTGGGCTGGCCGGGCTGGTCAGCCTGGCGATACTCTTGGATTCTTCTCCCCCGGGTGAACTGCAACTCACCTTTCTCGCCGTCGGTCACGGCGACGCGATCGTGGTGCAAACGCCCCATGGCCGCACCCTTCTGGTGGACGCGGGCGGCGATCCCACCGGACGGCGGGACGTGGGGGCGGATGTGGTGGTGCCCGCTTTGCGTGCTCTGGGTGTCGACCGGATCGACATCGCGGTGATCACCCATGCCCATCCGGATCATTTCGCCGGGTTTGCGGCCGTTTCTGCTCGGATCCCCATTGGCGAGTTGTGGGTATCGCAGCGGCCCAACCAACCCGGCACCTATGGGCAGTTGATCGACGATATGAAGCGTCGCGGAACGATCGTTCGGGGGCCGGAGATGCTGGGTGGTGATATCCGATTGGATGGGATCCATGTGAGGGTGCTGCATCCGTCGCCTGGGGCGGATTCGGGCGAGCGGATCCCTCCCTCGTATGTGAACGACAACTCGTTGGTGCTTCACGTTGCCTACGGTGGATTTTCCGCGCTCTTGAGCGGGGACATTGAAGGAAAGGGAGAGGCGGCGCTACTTCGGCGTGGTGCGCTCTTGGCGTCCACGGTGCTCAAAGTGCCCCATCACGGCAGCAAGACCTCATCGAGCCAAGCATTTCTCCAGGCGGTCCAGCCCTTGGTGGCCATTGCCCAAGCGGATGAAGGCGGCCGTTTCCGCTTTCCGCACGCTGAAGTCAGCGCACGCTATGATACGTTCGGTATACCGCTACTGGTCACCGGACACATGGGCGCCCTTCAAGTGCGGAGCGACGGAACCACTTGGAATGTGACGAGTTTCTAACCGGGCTCGGCGGAGGGATCCGGCTGGGCCGGGTTCGCGGATTCCTCGTCGTCGTCGGGGCACAATTTCGCCAAGAGTTCCCGGCTCCTTTTCGACAAGGTCAAAAACTGGATCCCCATGCCCCTCTTGTCACCGCTTCGCTGATTGACTACTTGGCCAACCCCTTCAATGCAGTCCACGTCTTCGGACAAAATGGAAAAGCGCAGCTCGACTTTGGTGCCAACGGGAAGCGGATCGTCACAGCGCAAAAACACACCGCCCCGCGACACATCTTCCACGAACTCGGCCATGTATCCTTCAATGGTCGCAAACTCGTCGTTCACGCCCATGCGTTCATGCTGTCTTCGTTCGTTTTCAACCGCCATATTTGCCTACCACGTCAAAAGTCTCTCGATCTCTATCTTCGGTTGGTTCTAGCTGGACCTCAAGGCCTTCTCGCGATTGAATGTCATTGAGGATGTCTTGATGGGTCGCAGTGAGCACTTTAATGACTTCTGGATGGGCGCGAACACACACGCCGGAAAAGTCATTTCGGGTGGTCAAGTGGTGCAACGTGTCGGCCACAATGCGTCGACACAATTCATCGGTGGTCAGTGTCCATCCCCGACCTTCGCAAGGTTCGCATGAGGCGTGCATGGACTGTTCGACCGATTCCCCGAGGCGTTCTCGGCTCAGAGAGATCAACCCCAGATCGTTCATGGGCGACACGTTGATGCGGGCACGATCGCCCTCGAGGGCCTCCTGCATGCGCTGAGTGACTTGGCGTCGGTCTGACGGGTCTTCCATGTCGATGAAGTCCACCACAACCAGACCGGAGATGTTGCGAAGGCGAAGCTGGGTAGCCACTTCGGTGGCCGCTTCCTTGTTGTTGGTCAGAATCGTCGTCTTGGCGTCGGTCTTGCCCACAAATCGGCCCGTGTTGACGTCGACCACCGTCATGGCTTCGGTGGTATCAAAGACCAATGAACCGCCGCTTTTGAGCCACACTGCGCGGGACAGTACACGGCGAATGGCGGCCTCGAGTTTGTGATCGGCAAACAAGCGCCCGCGTACGGGGTGCAGCTCGAGGCGATCGACAAAGGTGGGCATCCATTGGCTCAAATAGTCGTTGATTCGTTGGTGTTCGGCTGGGCTGTCTACGATGATGGCGTCCACATCGTTGCGCATCCGGTCTCGAATGGTCGTGAGCGTGGCGTCGAGCTCCTCAACCAAGAGACTGGGCACATCGCCGCTGGCGCTCCGCTCGCTCAAGGTGCGCCAGTGAGATACCACCGCATCCAAATCACGTTGCATGTCCTCATCACTACATCCCGCGGCTGCGGTTCGGACGATGAACCCACCGTCGTCCAGCGTGACATTGTGGGCCATGGTCATCAGTCGTTCGCGCTCGGTCTTGTCGGTCACACGACGCGACACGGTGCGGTTGTCAAAGGTGGGGGTAAACACCACCAAACGGCCAACGAACGAATGTCGCATGGTGATTTTGGCCCCTTTTTGACCCATTGGATCCCGCGACACTTGAACGTTCACCACTTGGCCCTCGTGCAGTCGCCGATTGAGCGGGGCGTCCGATGCGGGTTCGATGTGGTCTCCATACAAACAGGCCGTTCGCGCCAAGCCACACTCCACAAAGACGGTGTTCATCCCAGGCAACACCTTGACCACGCGGCCTTTGTACAGGTTGCCGAGCACCGAGGAGGACTCTGTGGGAGCGATCACCAAGTCGGTCAGTTTGCCTTGATCGACCGAGGCCACATAGCGGCGCTGACCGAAGGACGAAACCAGCAGATAGGAGGACAAGTCTTAGTCCTTAGTCATGGCGTTTTACGTCAAAATAGCCGTCGGTGAAGGGGGTGGTTGTCGCGCCACCATCGCCGGTGAAGGTGCCGCTAAAGGTTCCTTTGACGCGTCCACCTTTGGCTTGGAACTTCAGCAATTCGACGTCGTAATTCACCGACACATATTTGAACTGGGCCCCTGCGGGAAGCGGGCTGCCATCGTGGTAATAGATGGTCACGTTCACATCGCCGGCTTGTTGGTCTGTCCAGTGTCCCACATCGAACTCTTCCAGCGGCTTGAGCGAGATCTCGATCTTGAGGAGCCCTTTGTCCATGAGGATCCGCAGATCATTTTCGGTTTCGATGTAATGGGCCGATTGGTTGCTCGTAAACACGATCTTTTCCCCATCCAAGACCATTTCGGTTTCATCCAGGGGTTCCAGCTCCACCGGCGGTTTGGTGTCTTTGGGTGGAGGGGGAGGCACATCTTCGGGGGTAACCACATCCGGGGTGGGATCGTCGATACTGCAGAGTTTGGGCTTGCAGCCATAGCCCTCATAGCAGGCGTTGCCGTGGCTGCAGGACGACGCTTTGCTCGATGATCCGTCCAACCCACAGGTGAGTTGGGCCGCCTCGTCTTTGCAGATGACAGTCTCGGGGCTACAGGTTTCAGGTGCGCAGGCACCATCCACGCAGATCTCGTTGGACGCGCAGGCCTCCTCGTTGTCCCACCCGTCGCCGTTCGCATTGCAACGCGCCAGCTCACGCCATCCGCACACGACCTCGCCGGGTGTGCAGGTTGTGGGGTGGCACTGACCGGCCGCGCAGATTTTGCCCTCGCCGCAACTGCTGATGCTGGAGGCGGTTCCGGCGTCGTTGCACTTCTTGACATCGGCTCCTTCACAGCGCGTGTGCCCGGGGAAAAAGCACTTTCGTGCTTGGCAGTCGCCATCGACACACAGCCCTTCTGAGCCGCACTCGCTGAGCGAATACGAGAGACCGTCTCCATTGCACGTGGCAGCGGTGTTTCCGATACACGTCTTGCCACCCGTGGCGCACAGGGTGTCCACACAAGAGGGGCCGGAAGGCCCGTCGTCCCCACAGGATGACATGGCAAAGGCCAGGATCACTGTGATCGTCCACACGCCGATAGTTTCTCTGTGCCGATTAATCATCGTTCCCCTCAACACGTTGTTCGTCATGAGCCGTGCTCGTTGGGCAGACTACCCTATTCGTCCTTTTGATTCCAACGGATCTCGATTGATGTGTGGTGCTTGTGGATCAACCACTTTCCGGATTATGGTCGTCCACCATGAGATTATTCGCGTTGAACCCCTCGTGTGTTTTGGGTTGGATGGCAACCTTCGGTGTGCTGTGCTCGATGGTCGGGTGCTCCAAGGCACAAGAGGCGCTGTCGGAGCAAGAGCGCGCCCATGCGGTGCGCAACGCTGTCAATGAGTACGCAAACGCCGTCTCTTCGACGATGCCCGAGCAAAAGACATGGACCGATAGCTACAAGGAGTCCACCGAACGAAAAGACTTTGCTGGGCTTCGAGAAACCTTGCTCGACGCCGTGTTGCCCGCCTTGAATCAAACCATCCAATCGTTGGAGTCCGTGCCCACCGAGACCGACTCTTTGCGTGGTATTCATGGCTCTTTGGTTGCTGCCTATCGGCGCTTGGCCCAGGATCTGAACGCGTTCGCGACGGGACTCAATGCGGAAAACTACAACGAACACCGCAAATCGTTGGCCAGCCGCTTAACCCACTTTCATCACGACCAGCGCGTGTACCGAGAGCAGATCCAGGCCTATTACGAATCGGTGGGTGTCACCTTGATCGCTCCTCCCTAAGCATGCAGTGGATGGTTAGAAGCGATGTCTACTGGACATCCGATGGGCCACACCGATAGCATGGGCCACCATGCAGTCTTCACCCCAAACCGCATCGCGTTCTCAATCCAGTTGGCTGGGTGCGTTGATACGCACCATGCGGCCGATTCAATGGGTGAAGAATCTCTTTGTGTTGGCTCCCTTGGTGTTCTCCAAGCAATTGGGCGATCACGGTTTGGCCACCACAGCCCTGTTGACCATGGGCCTCTTTTGTTTGGTGAGCAGCGCCGTCTACATCCTCAATGATATTGTTGATCGCCACCTCGATGCAGCCCATCCGACCAAGTGCCATCGGCCCATCGCCTCGGGCGCTCTGTCCGTGCCTCTCGCCTGGGGTGTGCTGTCCGGTTTGGCGCTGTTCAGTGTTGGCGTCGGGGGATGGATCGCGTGGTCCGTTGCGGCACTGTTGAGCGCATACTTGGTGCTCAATTTGCTCTACACCTACGTTCTCAAGCAGATCCCCTATGTGGATGTGGGGTGCATCGCGTTGGGATTCTTGTTGCGTGTGAGCACGGGCGGTTATGCCATCGACGTTCATTTGTCGATCTGGCTTTTGGTGTGCACGTTCCTGTTGGCGTTCTTGTTGGGACTGGGGAAACGAAAACACGAATTGGAGTCCGTCGCTCAGAGTTCGCCGGCAACCACGCGTTTGGTCCTTGCCTATTATCGATCACACCACATTGACTGGGTCCTTCGTGGATTGGGTGTGATCACGATCCTCTGTTACGGCGCATACACACTCAGCGCACCGACCATTCACCAGTTTGGGACCTGGCATCTTGTGTTTACGCTCCCCTTCGTGGTGATGGGATTGTGGCGTTACATCGTGCTGGTGTCCCGCGTCTCGGATGCCCAAAGCCCGACCGACACCATGGTTCGCGACCCCTTGTTCCTGGTCAACATGGGCGCCTGGGTGGTGGTCGTCGGAGCGATTGTCTATTGGAAGTCGCTGTCGAGTGTGTTGGGATGAGACTGTGCAGATGGACTTTCCCAAGAACCGGCGTGTGTTGACTTATTTTCTGGGTGCCGCCATGGGTATCGTCCTGTTGTCTTTGAGTCTATCGTGCGGATCCAACAAATCCGTGGTTGAGACGCAGACGCCCCTGTCCATTCAGGAAGAGTTGGAGACTGCGGCTGCGGTTCTTTCGGAGGAAGGAACCCTTGTGTTGCGTTACAATCCTTGCATCTGCGCTTGTCCTGCGTTTGAGCTTCAGATCGATCAAAGATGGGTCAGGGCGGGTCTGGAGGGCGAGGACGAGCCGGACTCGCCCGCAGCCAAACTGGTGATTCAGGCGCGTACGGACCATCTCAATGGCGACTTGGCGCATTATCAGGTTCGGGGGGATGTGAAATCCAAGCTCCAACCCTGTGACAAGGGCGCTATTTATCTGTTGGTTTCGGTGGAGTCTGACGAGTGATGTTATGGCTCGGTTGCGGTGTCCTGCGCCATGTCTTTGCCCACCGACCGCATGCATATCAGCCCGATCACCACTCGAATCAACACGAACGACAAGATGGTGGTGGTGGAATACGCGTCGATGAACCCGTTGATGTCGTGGCCGGCCGGTACGAAATCGGCGTAGAACTCGCGCATGAATCCCTGGACAGCGCCCAATCCAGCCGCATTAACAAGAGGGATGGTGCCGATAAAGGTCAATGCGGGCACGTAGATGAACAGCTCATCCAGCCCTGCTTCCATGTTGAAAAAGGGCATGACCAGCCATTGGCTGAAAACGTAGGTGGTTACAAAGAATACGCGCAGGCTCAAGAACATGCCGTAGTCTTTGATTGTGGCTTTGCTGAACGTGGTAAACAATCGCCACGATCGCAGTCGTCCGAACAGAAAAAAGTTCCACCCCGCGTTCCAGTACGCCAAGGTTCCCAGCAAGATGACGAGCAGGGAGCAGCAGAAGGTCAAGAGCGTGGAGCTTGTTGTTGGGTCGATGCGTTCGCCACCCACTCCGGTGGCCATGATCACCAAGAGCGACAGCGCGACCACATCGATGAAATTCAACCACAGCATGCTCGACAACGATTCGATGAAGGGGACGCGCTTTCGGTTCCGAAAAAAGTAGGCGATGCTGGCGGCTCCGGCGTTGTAGTTGACTACATTCAGCAAATAGCTGGCCCCCTTGATGGGGAGCATCTCGCGCAGGGTGGTGGGCGCGTTAAAGCGTCGGAAGAGCACCACCAAACAGACAGAGTCGACCCAGAAGACGACGATACACACGCCGATCACGACGGGTATGTAGGGCAGAAAGTGCGCGGACTTGAGCGTCTCTACAGCCACGCCAAAGTCCGTGGTCATTCCCAGCCACACCAGGATAATCGTGGTGACCGCCCATGCGACCAGTTTGTTCCAGCTTTTGAAGACGCTCATGCCGTGTTCGCCCATTCAGGGGTGATTCACAGTGGAGCACGGATCAGGGGGATGTCAAGATGACGCGCAGCCCTCTTCCCAACCCCCGCCGCCTGATTATCCGCGCCCTGGCTCAGATGGAGCGAAACCCAGCCGCTGTGTCCCAAAGCATTCTGCGCACCTTGCTCGACGGACCCGATGCTCGAAGCATCGACGATCGGGATCGGGGGCTGATCACGGAATGCTTTTATGGTGTGCTTCGTTGGCGCCTGCGTTTGGATGGTTTGGTCGCGCGTCACGCCAAGAAAGGGGTACCCTCCGATCCCGAGCTGGCCAACATCTTGCGCTTGGGGATTTACCAACTCTTGTTCTTGGATCGTGTGCCGGCTCATGCGGCGATTCACACCGCCGTCTCTTTGGCGAAAAAGACGCGCGGTGAGCGTGTTGCTCGTTTCGTCAATGGGGTTCTTCGCACCATCGACCGGGAGCGCGATGTGCCCTCCGATCTGGGGGAACGATGGGGCCATCCGGCGTGGATGGTGGCGCGTTTTCGCCAGGAAGCGAGCGATGACGAGAGCGTACTGGAGGCTCGCTTGCGGGCGAACATGACATCGCCGCCTCTGACGCTTCGTCTCCACCCCAGTGAAAAGGCGGACGCGATCCCAGCGAGTCGTCCCTCGACGCACATGCCTCATGTCGTGGTGGTCAAAGAGCATGCCGCCATTCTACGAGAGGGCATTCGAAGTGGTCGCTGGCTACCTCAAGACGAGGCGAGCGCTCGCGTCGTGCACTTCTTGGATCCACAGCCCGGTGACCGAGTCTTGGAGCTGTGCGCAGGCCGCGGTGTGAAGACAACCCAGTTGGCTGATGCGGTGGGTCCCACCGGATGGGTGGTGTCGGTGGATCTCTCTCCCGGGCGACTTCGGGAGGCCAGACGTTTGCTGGCACGCTGGGCCCCCACTGTGCCGGTACATTTCGTGGTCGCCGATGCCACAAGAACGTTGCCCTTGGATCCGTCGGTGCGTTTCGACCGGATCCTCATTGACGCCCCGTGTACAGGCCTGGGTGTGATTCGACGTCGTCCGGAAATTGTGTGGCGGCGCCAAGAGTCGGATGTGAACACGATGGCTACGCTTCAACGCCAACTCATCGAGCAAGCATGCCAGTGGCTGGTACCGGGTGGGGATATGGTCTATTCGGTGTGTACGACCACGCCGGAAGAAACCACCCACGTGGTGGGCGATCGCGCAACAGATGTCTTGCGAACGACGCCGGGAACCGACGATTCCGATGGTTTTTACGCGGCCAAACTTTCCTTGTAGGTCCGCAATCGTTCGGCCAGATCGGGATCGGCCAAGGCCAAGATTTGCCCCGACAAGATGGCCGCGTTGATGGCTCCGTGTTTGCCGATGGCCAGCGTTCCGACCGGCACACCTCGGGGCATTTGGACCATAGACAGCAAGGAATCCAGGCCATCCATGGCTCCACCGGACAGCGGGACCGCCAACACGGGCAACGTGGTCTTACTCGCCACCACGCCCGCCAGGTGTGCCGCCATACCTGCGGCACAGATGAAGACTTGTCCGCCTTGGGCGATAAATTCGCTCATGGCCGCTTCCAATTTGTCGGGTTGTCGGTGTGCGCTGGCCACGACTTTTCGATGGCTGAT
>CAUZBV010000065.1:0-11553 GCA_963578115.1 Myxococcales bacterium | reverse complement strand
TCGGCGGGAATATGAATGTCGGTTCCATTCAAGAAAGGAATGACGCCAAAGATTGCGGCTGGGTCGCCGTCCGTTTCGCCATTCTCGTTGACGTCATAGAGAAATAGCGCCAACAGCGTGTCTTCTACGGTGGCCGATTCAGCGGTCAGCAGCTCGGTACCGTCGATGGTCAAGCTGTCCGTACCCGCGAGCATCGCATGAGAGGCCGAAAACACCACCAAGGTGGAGGATGTGTCCGGTTGGGGCAGGGACGATAGGAGGCTGCCGGCCAAGCTTCCCGGGCCGGGTAATGTCCGCAGGTAGACCAATGGATTCGAGCGTTTAAAGGGTTCAAAGTAATAATGGATGGGTCGATCGTCCGGTTGGTCGCTGTGCACATGGAATTCGTAATAGGCTCCGTCGGTCGCCTCAAACGGGCCCCACTGGCCCATCGCGTCGGTGAGTAGCGTCGCGGTGGGGGTGTCGTTTTGGCGAAACCCGGTGGCGGGATCGCATGCGTAGATGTCCACCGTGGCATTCACCCCGATCAGGTTTTCGCCCAAGGTGAGCACCTTCCCCTGCAGGGTTCGGGTCTCATGGGGCACGATGTCGGTGGTTGTGGGTGCCTCCCCGTCATTGAAAAAACGGTAAACGGCGTCAAAGGACTCGGCGCTCGTGGCCACCGAATAATGGTCGGCGTCGGCGAGTTTGACATTGGTCGCACCGGGGATGTCCCCTTTGGTCTCGATGATCAAGTCGGCCTCCGACCAAAGGTTCAGGGTCGCCACCTCGCCCTCGGCTCCTGCCGGGCCCTCCTGACCGTGGCTGCCGATGTGTGCATAATGGGCGACTTTGGCTGCACGACTGGGCGTGGAAAGGTACGTATAGCCCAGCCCACCGCCGGCGGAGTGGCCGGCCAAATCCACCCGGTCCGCTCCCGTTGCTGCGAGGACGGCATCGATGGCTGCGTCCAAATCACCCGCGTTGTCGTGCGCTTGGTCGAGGGTGTTCCAGTCGAAGGCGACGATGCGATCCAGGCAATAGCCGTTGGCCTCAAAGCGCATGGCGTGATTGGCGAAGGTGTCGCCGGCCGCCAAGAACCCGTGGGCGAACACAATGGGGCGTCGGGTGATGTCACACGTGGGCGCCGGACGGTTGCTGTCAGCGATAACATCCTGGGTTGTGGTGGTCTCCTCACTGCAAGCAACGCAGAACGCACAAGCGACAGCGAGTAGGAGGAGGGGGCGTCGGCGGGTTCCCCGATGGGGGACAATCGTCGGATAGGTCATTTCTTCCTCGTGATTCTATTGGTTGCGGTATTTCCGAACCGCCCGCCGAATTCGGTCCGGATCGCCCAAAAATTCGAAGTGCATCGTATCTTGCAACTTGTCATTGCCCAACCAGTAAAATCCGAATTTCTCAAATTCCTTCACCCAGCACATGGGCATGATCATTCGTTGATTCTTGGGAAGCTTCCTTCGGCATTTGGGATGCTTTTTCCATTTGCCTACGCAGCCACAGCAGGTGTTGTGGCTTGGATCCAAATCAATGGCAATTCCGTAGACGTGGTTGGACACCTCACCGCCGCGAAATGTGTTTCGGTGGCGTAAGCCGGACAAAACACGAGGTTTGTAGGGGAACTTCTTTTTGCATTCACCCGGATACTTGGGATCCGGTGTGCATTTTTTGCACCGTTTCTTGATCGCCCGCTCCGCGCACTTGAGCGGGTGGATCGCCAGTTGGTTGAGCCGAACCTTCTTTTCCATGAAGTCGATCCACTGGGTGTAGTGTTGGGGATTGTTGGCGTTCAACTCCTTGTCTCCAAAGCCTCGGAAGTAGCCATAGTTCTTGGTTCGGAACGCTGTGAATGCTTTGTGCTTCCTTCGACATTCGGTTCCTGAACCACATTGGGAGCGGTAGCTGCTACGGAAGAAGCGTTTCTGGGGCTTCTGCTTGATTTGTTTGCAGAAAGGCGAGTTGATGGCCCACTTGATCCCTCGGACCATGTCTTCAATGGGCTCCGTGGGAGATGAGCTAACCGGCCGCCGTTTGCGGCATTTCTTAGGCATGTAGAGCCGAAGCCCTTTGGCGATGACGTCGGGATTGGGGATCTTGCTCTTGTTGATCCGTAGAATTTCTTTGGCGATGCATCCAAAGCGGGAGGCGATGCCGCTGAGGGTGTCGCCGTCTTTGACCGTGTAATACTTGGAACGCTTTTTCGCGAGCGCATCGTTCGCCGTTAGCCCCAGGGCAAAGACGGCCAGGACCGCTGTCAGAAGGTGTTTCCAATCGTTCATTTCAGGGCTCCTGAGTGGATCAACTCACCGACAATGCGAGACGCGTCGTTGAGTACAGTGCGTCCCGGAAAACCGGCCATGGCGACAAGCCATCGTGTCCGACCGATTCGGTCATATACATACACTACATCGCTGAACCACTCCCGAGCAAAACCGGGTTTGTGGTAAAATTTGTATCGGTCTCCCTTGAGGGATTTGGCCAGGCCCAATACGACTTCGCGGCCTCTGCGTCGCGAACGGCGCTCTTTTTTTGAACCGCTGGATTCCACGCCTCGCAGGTTTTTCCGAATGCCGTTGTGGAGCCAAGTCGTAGGCACCTTAAAACGTCGTTTGCTCGGCAACTGTTCGTGCAGCATGAGGCGACAATGAAATCGAGCCAAGTCGCCAATGGAGGTACACACCGAGCCATAGCATCGAACCTTGGTGCCCGTGCGCGCTGGAAGACGTACGGTCTTCTTGCTCGTTTTGAGGGTGATGGCCGGACTCTTCAAGAACGACTTGGACTGTCCCCGATTTCGCCAGCCGGTTTGGTCGTAGGCTTTGACGATGTACGTATTACGGAGACCATAGCGTTTGAAGAATCCGCGAGAGCCGTTCAGGCCATCGTAACCCGCCAGTTGAACCAAGCGATTGTGGGCGATGTTGTCCGAGGGCGACACGGCTCTGGAGATGAGCTTTTTGACCGAGAAGGTCTCGGCGGCACCGGCGTAGTGATAGAGGGCATTGGCGTTGGGGTGAAGTCCTCTTTTGTGGAGCATTTCCAGTACAGCGGTCGCGGGGTAGATCTTGATGGTGGACGCGGGGTTCCAACCGCCTGTTCGATCCGAGAGGCCGCCGTAGTCGTACACGCGTTGGCTGAGGACCTTCTTTTTGTTCTTGCTCAACTCAAAGCGCACCACCAACGCCCGAAACTTGGCGGGCGGTGTGAACCCTTTGGCGTGCATGAGTCGGGCGAGCTTGCTGCTGTTGATTTGAGACGTGCGCCAATCGCAGATTTTGCCCGTTTGACTGCCGCGTTTGTTCGCGCGGGTTGATTTTGCTTTGCGTTTCGTCTCGGATTTCTTGGCAGGTGCCTTGCGCGTCTTTCCGTCACACCTTGGAATGCGGAGCTTCTTGCCCACACCGATCTGGTTGGGGTTGTCCAGGTTTGGGTTGGCGTCCTCCAACTCGGCTGGTGAACAACCGAAGCGGCGGGCGATCTGATTGAAAGTGTCTCGTTGTTCAATCTTGTAGTGGGTAGGTCGTTTTTTCTGGGCGAGCGCGGTCTCCGTGTGTCCCCACAACGCGCACACCATGGCGAGCCCCACAATGGGACGCATGGCGCGGTTTGAGCGGAGGTTGGTGGGTGATGGCGTCACAGTTCCTCTACAGAACACTCAACTGGGTTGGCTTAATCCCGAAAACGGCACGGATGATCAGATAACACGTTCCATGACGGGATTCGAGACATCTCTCACGCGAGTCTGATAAGGTCCTGTCTGATGAAGATGGATACCCGATGGATCGCCTTGTTGATCGCGTTGATGATCGGTCCGCAGCCCTTGGTGGCGGACGTGCCCAATGATTCGAATTCGTTCACGTTGGTGCTGGGCGGTGATGTGATGGTGGGTCGGTACATGGGCAAACGATTGCGCGAGCATGGAGGCGGCGATCCCTTTGTGGACATTGCGCCTTTGCTTCAGCGAGGGGACTTGACGGTGGTGAACCTGGAGTCGCCCGTTTCGGACGCGGATCCACGGGTCGTCACTCGGGCCAAGAATCCCCCCCGGTACAGTGTGCGATTTCGGGTCCCGACCCGCTACGCGTCCATGATGAAGAGGTATGGCGTGGATGTGGCTGTACTGGCCAACAACCACGCGGAAGATTGTCGCACGCCGGGCATCGCGGACACCACGGCCGCGTTGGACGCTGCCGGCATTGCTCATGTGGGGGCTTCCGTCACCAAAGACCCCTTTGCTCCGCGGGTCCTGTCCGTCAATGGACACACAGTGGTCGTGTTGGCCGTGTCTCTGTTTCGGAACATGGGAAAGCCACGGCCCGGAGTCCATTTGCCGGTGGCGCACAAACCCTACTCCGAGACAAAAATCTGGATGCCCAGACGCATCAGCGAACTTCGGAAAGAGCACCCCACCGCGTTGATCGTGGCGTCTGTGCATTGGGGTGGGGAGTGGAAAGACAGGCCATCGGTTGGGCAGGTGCGATTGGGCCGTTGGCTGATCGACGCGGGCGCGAACGTTGTAATGGGTCACCACACACACGTTTTGCAGCCGGTGGAAGCCTATAAGGACGGCCTCATCCTGTACTGTTTGGGCAATTTGGTGTTCGACATTATCCGTGCGGACGGTCGGCGTTCGGCGGTGTTTGAGACGGTCTTCGACCGCACTCCGGCTGGAGGATGGCGCGCTCAGAAGATGGTCATTCATCCCATTCAATTGCGACAGCTCAAGGCCGGTCCCCGCCCCTCTACGACACGCGAAGCGGACGGTGTTTTCAAGCCCATCCAAACGATCTCAGGCAAGCGTTTCTCGACGCCTCTGAGGCGGGTTAAAGATACCTTGGTGTGGGAACGATCTACTCGGTAGTCGGTGTGGTTTTCGTGGCCCGACTCTTCGGACTGGGGCAGCCGGTGAAGGGCGATGGGCAGTCGTAGCAGGGATAATTCCGTCGAGCGGTCCCCAGGGGACGCGGTTGTTCTCCTGGATCGATTCGTTGGATCGCCCACACGTCGTTGGTGCACCAGCCGGTGACGTAAATGAAGTCATCGGTGGGATGAACCACCAAGCCCGACACCTTCAACACGTTGAGTTTGAGCTTGGCTTTCTTGTCGGTCTGTAGATCCACAATGGTTAGTGAGCTCCCGCCATAATTGGCGGCGTAGAGAAAACGTCCGTCGTGAGACACCTCCACGCCCTTGGGTCGTTGGCCCACACGGATCCGGCGGGTGATTTTCTCACTCTCGGTATCGAACACGGCGATGGCGTTGTTCCCTGTCAGTGACAGGTAGAGCGTTTTCTTGTCGGGGCTCTGTGCGATGTGGCGCGGGGCACTGCCGATGTTGCGCTTCTTGCGCTCTTGGAATGTGTCTGTGTCGATGAAGCTCATGGACATGTCGTTGTTGTTGACCACATAGAGCGTCTTCTCATCGGCGGAGAGGGCCATGCCTCGTGGGTGTTTGGAGTAGTGCTTGTCGCTGTATCGGGACTTTCCCGGGGTTTGCAGTTTCGTGATCTCCAGGCCCGGCCAAGTGAGCTTGGCCACACCATTGCCATTCCACATGCTCAAGTAAATGGTGTCGCCTGCAGCGTTGGGCAGGATCATCTTTGGGAATCCCGTGATGTGCATATGGTGCTGAAGTGTCAGCGTTTCTGTGTCCAACACGTCGAAGTGCCCATAACGGTGCATGTTGGTGGAAAAGAGCCACTTTCCGTCACGAGAGGGGACGATCTCAATCGAGTTTCCCTCGTAATTCACAAAGCGCACGAAGGTCAGCGGATCGGCATCGTACACCGCAATATTTTTTTTGTGCACACGACCGATGTTGCTCGCGTAGAGTCGCTTGCCGTCGGGACTAAGGGCCAACCCCTTGGGCATGGACCCGGTACGGGCGGAGCCCCAAATCATGAACGCCGTGTCCCCGACCATGACGTGTGCCCCGACCCGGCCTCGGCCGCGGACCTTGGGCAACTGGACGGGTTTGGCCGGCTCTTGCACCGCCGGTTCGGGCTCTGGTTCAGGCTCCGGTTCGGGCTCTGGTTCGGGCTCTGGTTCGGGCTCCGGCTCTGGTTCTGGGGTGAGTTCAACATCCTCCACGAGTGCAGAAGGCTTTGGGGTGGACGGCGCAGACGTTGGAGGGGGGGGTTGGACCGGCGCCACGGGGACCGGTGGCTGCGCTGGGCCCGCACCATGGTCGGGAGTTGCAGCCGCTTTCTTCGATGCGCATGCCGGTTCGAACGTGAGAAGGACGGTGATGGCGATTGCTAAAAGTCCCGGAATATTCATGTGTTTCTCCCGTCACACTACATACGTCGTGGTTTCTTTGTCGTCCAGCAAAACATTGTCGACACTTGTCGGCTCATCACGGTGGGACAGTCGTTCGAAAATTCAAAGGTTGGGTGTTTGTGGTACGGTTTTTCCCATGAGGAAGGACGCAGGGATTGTTTGGGTGCTTGTCGGGTGTCTGTGGGTCCTCGTCGGTTGTGGTGAAGAGACCATTGGGACACCATCCGAAGACACCGCGATCGATGTGACCGCGCCACTGGATTTGGGGTCCACACCCGATGTGCCCGACGTGGTGCGTGTGCCACCCGATGTGCCGGATACTGGAGTTGACCCGGCGGACGCTCAGCCCGACGCGGCGCGCGTGAGGCCTGATGTGTCGGACACGGCGGTTGACCCGGCGGACGCTGTGCTCGATGTGTCGGACACGGCGGTTGACCCGACGGACGCTGTGCCCGATGTGCCGGACACCGTGCTCGACACCGTGGATGCATCTCCGCCGCCCGATGAGGGTGTGCCGGATGACGGTGTCGCTCCCCCTCCGCCCGACGTGCAGGTACCGCCACCCACCAGTTGTCCGGGCGAAGGGACCGAATCGGTGGCCATCACCATTGCGCCGTATGTGCAGCTGGCCAAGCCCGAGAGCGTTTGGATTTTGTGGGAGACGGCCAGCGGCGTGGAGAGTCGAGTCGATTTTGGTCCGACCGATGCGTTGGGTCAGATCGCGTGCGGATTGCCGAAAACGGGTTTCTTGGGCTCCAAGATCCACGAGGTGAAGCTCACGGGCCTGTCTCCAGGCAGCGCGTACAATTACCGTGTTCAGACCCTGGGAAGTCAGAGCGAGATCCATCGATTTGTGACGCCGCCCTCGGCCGACGCGGAGGCGTCCTTCCGGCTGGTCGGGATGAGCGACAGCCAGATCGACTTTGGAAACCCGGCCGTGTTTTCGAATCTCATCAACAATGGGGTGATTCCATTCATTACCAACCAATTTACCTTGGAGTTGGAGGACGAATTGGGGTTGATCCTCTTCCCGGGTGATCTGGTCCAGTGGGGATGGTTCTACGATCAATGGCGGGACCATTTTTTCGGGCCTGCCGCTTCCTTGTTTTCACGGGTGCCCGTGTATCCGGTCCTCGGCAATCACGAGGACGACACGGACTACTTCTTTGCGCTCTTTCGTTTGCCGGACAATGGAACGAGCGGCTACGAAGAACATTGGTGGTTTCACGACTACTCCAACCTCCGGGTCATCGGCTTGGACTCCAACGGCGATTATCGAATTCAGGAGCAAATCGACTGGCTTCAAGGCGTCCTCAATGACGCCTGTCAGGAGCCAACCATCGACTTTGTGTTTGCCCAGCTTCACCATCCTCACAAGTCGGAGTTGTGGGTCGAAGGAGAGATCGACTACACCGGTGAGGTCATCGCGGCCTTGGAAGATTTTTCTACCCTGTGTGGCAAGCCCAGCATTCACTTCTTTGGTCACACACACGGATACTCTCGAGGGCAGTCGCGGGACCACCGTCATTTGTGGGTCAACGTCGCCAGCGCCGGTGGCAACCTGGATGATTGGGGAGAGTACGCCCAGGCGGACTACGAGGAGTTTACCGTCACTCAACCCGAGCATGGATTTGTGGTGGTGGACGTCATGGCAGGAGACGATCCCCAATTTCATCTCCGGCGGATCAGTCAGGGAACCCCGGACAATCCCTTGGAGAATGTGGAGCGCGATTCGATTTCAGTTCGTCGAACCAACAACCCGCCCGACACCCCGGTGCCTGTGGCGCCGGCAAGTACCACGGCCTGTGGGCTGCAGCTGGCGATGACGGCTTCGGCCTACTTCGACGTGGATGGGGATCCGCACGGTGCGTCTCACTGGCAGGTCAGCACGACGTGCGACGACTTCTCCAGCCCTCTCTACGACCGATGGCGTCAGCATGAAAATTGGTTTTTTGGGGAGGACCTGCAGCTGGGGGACTCGTTGGTCGATGAGATCATCCCCTCGTTGGCCGCATCGGAATCGCTTTGTTGGCGCGTGCGCTTTCGGGATCAAGCCCTGGCGTGGAGTGAGTGGTCCGTCCCCGCCTCATTTTCGGTGACGGGGGCCGAGACGACTGCGAATCTGTTGAGCAATCCCGGTGCAGAAGACGAGGTCACGGGTTGGACGGTCATCGAAGGCATCTTCGAGGCGCTCACCGACGGCGAATGCACCGGTGGTGCGCCCTACAGTGGCACCCAGTATTTTGCCGTGGGCGGCCTGTGCAACGAGTCCGAATACGCCGAGGTGCATCAAACGGTGACAATCGATCCAACCCAGTTTGACGCCATCGACGCGGGCGGGGTGGTGGCGGCCATGGGCGGCTATCTGTCCGATTTCAACGGCAACGATCGGCCGGAGCTGAGTCTGATCTTTTTGGATGTGCAGCAGACAGTGTTGGGAACAACCCAGCCCATTGGCACGCAACAGACGGAGTGGACGTGGATTGGGGCCGACTATGAAGTGCCCGCAGCAACTCGGTCGATGACCATGGTCCTGACCGGTACGCGCCACGCGGGCACGGACAACGACTCCTACATGGACGACCTGACGTTGCGCTTGCATTCCTGCAATTAACGCAGCGAGTGGGTGCACCATTGAAAGGCACAGGGTTCGGCGGTAGCCTAGCCGGGTTCTGGTCGTCGTACCCGACCGGTCGCAGGAGGGGATTGTGAGCTGGAGCCCGTACCGTGGAGAGGACTATTGGGATTTCGACGCGCTGGAGGCGTGGTGTCGTGAATTGGCCGCAGCACATCCCGCGTGGGTGACCCTCGAAGAAGCGGGTCAGAGCCGGTACGGCCGGCCCATGTTGCTCCTCACCCTTGGCAATCAACAGGGAACGCCGGCTGATCACCCCGCTTTTTGGCTCGACGGAGGGACGCACGCGTCCGAGTGGACCGGGGTCATGGCGACGCTCTATTGCCTGTCCGAGTGGGTGTCCAGCCTGGCAGACGGTGATCCGTCCGCGATGGACTGGTTTTCAAGCCATACCGTGTACGTCATGCCTTGCATCAGCCCCGACGGGTATCAGGCCATTCACGACGGTGCACCGTTCTTGCGTTCTACGTTGCGGCCACCGCCCACTGGAACGGTGCGTACGGGCTTCTCCCCCAAAGACATGGATGGCGACGGGGCTGTTCGCTGGATGCGCTGGCGCGATCCCGGTGGCCCCTTTGTGGCCGACCCGGATGTCCCCTTGTTCATGCGTCCTCGCACCGTCAATGATGACCCGGCTGATGCTTGGTTCTTGGCGACCGAGGGTGAATTTCTGAACTGGGATGGGGTCCGATGGACAGCGGCAAGCTTGGAGTTTGGGCTCGATCTGAACCGCAACTTCCCGTCGATTTGGAAGCCCTTCTCCATGTTTGGGATGGACGGTGGTGCGTATCCCATGAGTGAGCCTGAGAGCCGCTGTGTTGTGGAGACGTTCTCTGCTCGCCCCAATATTGGTGCGGTGCTGACGAACCACACCTACACGGGCGCGTTGTTGTCGTCACCCTATCGAGCGGATGATGCCTTGCCTAAGTCGGACCTTCGCATGATGAAGATCTTGGGACGCGATGCCATCGAAGGGACGGACTACCGGCTTTTCAAGATTTACCCCGAGTTCATGTACGACGACAAAGTGTCGATCACCGGTGTGTGGGACGACGCCATCTCATCGGTCTTTGGCGTCTTGGGATACACCCTCGAGTTGTGGGATCCGTTCCGATTTGCGGGCGTGGAGAACAAAGAACCCGCTAAGTTTTTTGCGGATCCGGACCAGGAGAAGATCCGAGCCATAGTGGAGGCCTTCTCCAAGGAGCCGGGCACGGTGGCGCCTTGGACCCCCTTCGCCCATCCCCAACTGGGCGCGGTCGAGATCGGCGGACTCGACTACCTTCGGACCATTCGAAATCCGCCACTTCGTCTCTTGGCGGAGGAGTGTGCGCGTGGTTTCACCGTGGCCGACCACTTGCGAAAATCCATTCCAAAGGTGACGGCCTCAGTGGATGTGCTGCCCTGCGGAGAAGGTGCCTGTCGTGTTCGCTTGTGTTTGGAAAACACCGGTTTCTTGCCCACGTCGAGTTTGCAGCATGGCGCAGACATTGGGGCGGCGCTGCCCGTCAGCGCCAGCCTGTCCACTACGGGTGGATTGGATCGGCTCGAAGGCGCGCCGGAGCAAGATCTGGGTCACTTGGATGGCTGGGGATCCATGCGTGCGGGGGCGTCCATCAATTCCTTTTACTCGGCCCTCCCGGAGCGCGGTCATCGCGGCGTCGCGTCGTGGCTGCTCAAGGGCTCGGGCGAACTGACCATCCAATGGCAAGGGGGTCGGGGTGGTCGAGGAACGCTGACACTCAGCATCTAGTCCCAAAACAAGCGATAGAACGCGGTGTGAGGCGTGCGAGCGGGACACTGCGTTGTCGGCGCCAAGGGCGCGAACTTCACCCCAAAGGGCGTGCCTATGGCACGTGCGAGGGGTCAGGCGGCGGCGAAGGGTTGTGAACGTGCGTCGTACGGCGTGGAATCGTGCTTGTTTTGGCTCTAGGGCATGTGCCCCCACACACCGATGTGGCGATCGCTGAGTATGTCCAGTTGGAGTGAGGACAATCCGGCTTGTGTGAGTTGTTCACGCACTTCGCTGGGCGTAAACGCGGCGCACAGAGAATAGAAGAAGTCCTGGCGAAGCACTTCGGGTTCGTTGGGGGAGTAGGTGTCTACGATGGCTTGCGCCTGGCTCTTGTCGCCGGGTCGCATCAAATCCATGACATACACCGGAGCCCCTGGGCGAACGTGGTCTCGCAGGGTCGTCCATAGGACACTGGGTTCCGGCAAGTGGTGCAGCAGGCTGTTGGAGATGGCCCCGTCGAATGTGCCCTTTAGCGCGCCCGGCAGGTACCCTTCGATGGGTGTAATGCGTGTGGATAAATTGGCTTCCATTACGGCTTGATGGGCCAACGTGATCATGGGTCCGGATGCATCCACTGCGGTGATCTGGATGGCTGGAAAGCGAGTGCAGAATCGGATGGGTATGTCGGCCGGACCGCAGCCGAGGTCGACAAAGTGACCGTCTATGAGATTGGGAAACGTGGTGGCGATGCGGTCGACAAAGGCCTCATTGACCTCATCAAAGTCCGCTCGCGCGTAGGCGATCGACTGGTCGTCCCCATCCATGACCTCCGGTTCCAGTTCTCGATTCATGGTGTCTCGTTTGGCGCCGCACCGCGGGTCAGAGTGTGTTCGCTCGCCGGGAGGTCC
>CAUZBV010000064.1:0-11557 GCA_963578115.1 Myxococcales bacterium | reverse complement strand
GTGCTTTATGGCGCAAACCTCTAGACAGCATTCACATTGGGATCGAGACGGCGCTCGCCCGCCCCGGTCTCTCCTGACACAAAAAGGCCCCCCGATGAAGAGCAAGACCGTTGAAATCGTACCACCAACACCTATCGCCTGTAGTCGTTGGTGGATTGTGTCCGTCCTGCTGCTGCCCGCACTCACCTGGCCGATCCAGGCACAGGCCCAGGACCACTCCGAGACCGATGTGATCCGCCTGGCCAAGGCCCAGGATCCCGATCTGTTGACCGCTCGCCGGGCGGTCGCCGTGGCAGAGGCTCATCGCCTCGAGGCGGGCCTGCGCCCAAACCCGTCGGTCGGCTGGGACCGGGAACATTTCCCCGGAGGCTCTGCCGGCGAAAGCGAAGACTCGTTGCTCTTCTCAATGCCAATCGATCTGTCCGCGCGCCGCTCCACGCTTGAGCACCTCGCCCAATCGGAGGTGGCGGTCGCCGGCGCCGAGGCGGCGCTCACGCAGAGCGATGTCGTCGTCCGCGCCTTGACGCTCTTTTATCACTTGCTGACTGAGCGACAGCGCAGCGGTATCGAGCAACGCGCTGCGGAGCGGCTCGAAGAGGCTGCCCGGGTCGTCAAGAGCCGCAAACAGGAAGGAAAGGCCTCCGGTTATGATCTGGCCCGGCTCGAGGTCGAGGGCGAGCTGTTCGCGAGCACCCACCGCCAGACACAAGCCCGTGTCGTACGAATTCAAGCAGAGCTCCGTTCGCTGCTCGACATACAGAGCGGATCCGTGAGCTTTCGCGGCAGTCTCGATCCCAATGAGGGCCTTGTCGCCCAGTCGACGGAGCGGGAAAATGGGCGCGTCAGACCATCGCTCCGCCTGCTCCGCGCCGCGGCGAGCAGCGCCGGTGAGGCCGGCGCTGCCGCGAGCCGGACGTGGCTCCCAACCCTCCAGATTTCGGGCGGACCCCGCATCGGGCTCGCCGACAAGACGCGATACGGCTACGTGGCCGGACTATCGGTGGAGATCCCTTTATTTTCGCGGGGCAAAGAGCTGTCGGCACGGGCGGATGCCCGTCGGCGGCACGCCCATGCGCGCGCAGACGCCGCGCAGCGCTCCGCCCAGATCGAGAGGGCGCGTGCCGAGCGGATCGTGAACGCTGCCCAACAAGAACTCCGGCGGCTCGATGAAAGCACCCGCGACCGCGTCGACTCTCTCGAGCGCGCCGCAGAGAGCGGATACCGCGAAGGAGAACGCTCAATCGTGGAATTTCTGGACGCGCGTCGAATTCGGAGCACGATCGCAGTCAGACGACTCGAGTTGATGCGTTCACTCAAGCAGGCTGAGGTCGCCTTGCGCGCCGCGAGGGGAGATTTCGAATGAACCGTGTGACATGCCCAAAAATAGGCGAAGGGATCACGCCCGAGACGCCCGATCGCGGCCTCTTTACTTATTTTAGTACAAGCCTCCTGATGGTAGCCCTCTTGGCATCCGCGCCCGGGTGTAAGAACGAGGAGGTGCGCCACGACCACAGTACAGAGCATCCCTCCGGGCACGACCACCATGAGGAGGGCCACGGGCACGGCGACGTGCCGATGGTCTCAATGACCTTATGGAGTGACCGCTTTGAACTGTTTGCCGAGCATCCCGCTGGGGTGGTGGGGCACACAATGTCGTTCCTGATCCACCTCACAACCCTGGATGACTTTCGTGCGCTCGAGCAGGGCTCGCTGACGCTGGAACTGGAGGGCCCCGCCCCATTGCGTGGCGAAACATCAACGGTACTCCGCCCCGGGATCTTCCAGATCCAGGTCACTCCAAAGGCGCCGGGAAGCTACCACGGACAGCTTCGAATCGCGGGCGAGGCCGGAGGTGTCATCAAGAACATTGAAGTCCAGGTTTTCGACGACGAAAACAAAGCCGCTCAATCCGTATCTGACCACGAAGAACAGGGGCTGATCGTTTTTCTGAAGGAGCAGCAGTGGGGCGTCCCCTTCGAAACCGCGTTCGCCGAAAGCGGCACCGTGGTCTCGTCCGTCCAGGTGGCCGGGCGAGTCGACACGCCTCCCGATGGAAGGGCGGTGGTCGGAGCGTCCGTCACGGGCCGTCTTGTGGTGCCCAGCGGTGGATTGGTCCGTCCGGGTACGACCGTACATAAAGGGCAGCTACTCGCCGCGCTCATGCCGGCCCCGTCTTCTCCTGAAGCGGCCGCCCTCTCCGGCCTGGCGGTGGTCGAGGCAAAGGCCCGGGCCTCGGCAGCGCGCACGGCCCTCCAGCGAGCCAAGCGACTGTTCCGGAACCAGGCGATCTCCAAGCGTGAGCTTGAAGATGCCCGGCGCGAGATTCGGGTCGCCAGGGAGTCGGTGCGCGCCGCGCGCCGCGCGGTTGAGTTCTACTCCGGGGCCAGCGGAGGCGGTGACGAGGCCACGTGGCAGCTGACGTCCCCAATCGACGGCACGGTGGTCGCTGTGCAGGCGACGCCGGGTCAGACGGTCTCGCCGGGCGACACGCTCTTTGAAATCATCGACACCCGAGTGCTGTGGATTGTTGCACGAGTGCCCGAGCAGGAGGCCGCCCGTTTGCGGACGGATCGCAATGCGAGCTACCGGGTGGCGGGTCTGGACGGGTGGACTCTGATCGACATCACCGGGAAGGACCCAACGGCCTCCATCGTAACGATTGGGCGAACGGTGGATCCGGTGTCCCGGACCGTGGACGCAATCTACGCGCTCAAGACGCCGGAGGCCTCCCTGCGTGTCGGAGGACTGGTGCATGTCAGCGTGCCCGCCGGTGAAGAGTTCAACGGGGTTGTCATCCCGAAGAGCGGCCTCATCGATCACGAAGGTCGCGTCGTGGTCTACGTGCAGGTCGACGGCGAGCACTTCCAGGAGCGCCTGGTGAGGATAGGCCCCCGGGCCGGCGATCGGGTCGCCATTCGAGATGGCTTGCTAGCCGGCGAGCGTATCGTGACAAAAGGCGCTCACCTTGTGCGCCTGGCGGACCGGTCGACCAGCGAACAGCCGCATGGACATATCCACTGATGGTCGAACGGGTCCTCAAGTTTTCACTCCGCCATCGCTGGTTGGTTCTGACTGCGTCCATGGCCCTGGTGGTCATCGGCCTCTATCGCGCCACCCACATGCCGGTGGATGTGTTTCCGGACCTCACGGCACCACGCGTCACCGTGGTGACCGAGTCCACGGGAATGGCGGCCGAAGAAGTGGAACGGCTCATCACCTTCCCCATCGAAACAGCCGTCAACGGCACCTCGGGGCTCCGACGTGTCCGTTCCGCATCGGCGCCCGGGATCTCGGTGGTGTGGGCTGAGTTTGACTGGGATACGTCGCCGATCGTCGCCCGACAGCGGGTGGCGGAGCGCTTACAGAGCATTTCGGGCTCGCTGCCCGCCGAGGCCGAGACGCCCGTGCTGGCGCCGGCGTCGTCGGTGATGGGCGAGATCGCGTTTGTGGCCCTGACGAGTGACACGCTGTCATCCATGGAGCTGCGTCGCGTTGCGGACGTCGAGGTGCGCCGGCGCCTGCTTTCAGTCCAGGGGATCTCGCAAGCCGTGCCGATTGGCGGTGAGATCAAGCGCTACCAGATCCTGGTGGATCCCCATCGCGTGGAGCGCTTTAAACTGACGCTCAAGGACATCACCGAGGGCGTGAAACGCGGCACTCACAACGCCCCGGGGGGCTACGTGGTGGATGGCGGACAGGAGTCGGTTGTGCGCGTGCTCGGTCGTGCCCACGGCGTTGACGACCTCGGGGCCATCGTCCTGGCGACGCGCAATGGCTCGCCGGTGCGCGTTCGTGATGTGGCGACGGTCCAGGAGGGCCCGGCGCTCGCGCGCGGCACGGCGAGTTACAACGCCGAACCCGCGATCCTCATCAGCATCGTCAAGCAACCGGAGGCCGACACGCTATCGACCACCGATCGGCTCGATGTGGCCCTCGACTCGCTTGAGGACGATCTCCGAGCACGTGGGGTGACGCTTCATCGCAAAGTCTTCAGGCAAAAAGACTTCATCGACACGGCCATCACCAACGTCGTGAGGGTGCTTCGCGATGGGGCAATCCTGGTGATTGTGGTCCTCTTTCTTTTCCTTTGGAGCCTCCGTCCCACAATTATCAGCGTGGTGGCGATTCCACTCTCGCTCCTCGCCGCCGTGCTCGTGCTGGATGTTTTTGGCCTCACAATCGACACCATGACCCTGGGCGGCTTCGCCATCGCGATCGGCGTGCTCGTGGACGACGCCATTGTTGTCGTCGAGAACGTCGAGCGACGGCTCCGGGAGCGTGCGACGGCACCGCCGGAGGAGAGCCCGCCGGTGCTGGTCACCGTGTTCCGTGCATCCCTTGAAATCCAAAAGCCGATCGTGAGCGCCACCTACATCCTGATGCTCGTCTTTGTGCCGCTCTTGTTTCTCGAGGGGCTGGAGGGGCGGCTGCTGCGACCGCTCGCGCTCTCCTATCTTGCGGCTATCTTCGCCTCGCTTGTGGTCGCCATCACGGTGACCCCTGTGCTCTGCGCCTTCTTGCTGCCACGCAGCGCCAAGCGCAAGAGCCGCCGTGAAGCGCCGCTCATGCGAGGGATCACGCGTCTCTACACCCCGATTTTGCGCGTCTCGCTCAAACGACCCCTTGTCGTGGTCGGGGGCGCTGTCGTGATCGTGGGGGTGGGCCTGGCCGCCTTTGCGGGGCTCGGCCGGTCCTTCCTGCCGGAGTTCAACGAGGGAAGTCTCACCATCAACATGGTGCTCGCGCCGGGAACGGCGCTCAGCGAGAGCAGTGCGCTCGCGACCATGGCCGAGCGAGCCCTGCTCGCCGACCCGGCGGTCCTCTCCGTCGGCAGACGCACGGGCCGCGCTGAACGCGATGAACACGTCCTTGGCGTGGAGACGACCGAGCTCGAAGTCCGTATCAGCGCCGACGACCCGCGCACGCGGGAGCAACTCTTCGCCGATATCCGCGAACGTCTCAAGATCGTGCCGGCCCAGTTCACCCTGGGCCAGCCGATTTCACACCGCATCGAACACATGGTCTCTGGGCAGCGCTCCGCCCTCTCCGTCAAGGTCTTCGGCGAGGACCTGCGCGAGCTTCGGCGGGTGGCAGAGCAGATCAAGGACGTGCTGGAGCAGATACCGGGCCTGGTCGATCTCGGCGTGGAGCAGCTGGTGGACATTCCTCAACTGATTGTGCGCGTGGACCCACAGGCAGCGTCTGCCTACGGGCTGTCCGCCGGCGAGGCCGCGAGCGCCATTGGCACGGCGCTGTGGGGTTCGGTGCCCACCACCGTGTTCGAGCAGGGGACGTCGACGGAGGTGGTTGTGAGATACCCGACCCAAACGCGAGCGGACGTTCAAGCGCTTCGGAAGATCCCGATTCCGACGCCGTCGGGGGCGCTGGTGCCCATCTCGGCGCTGGCCGACGTGCGGCGCGATAGCGGTCCCAACTACGTCCTGAGAGAAAATGTCGAGCGCCGCCTCGCGGTCACCGCGAATGTGTCCGGCGGCGACGTGCGAGGCGTCTTTGAGGAGGCCAAGAAACGCATCGATGCGCAGGTGGACAGCCCCGAAGGCGTGCGCATTGAGTACGCGGGGCAATTTGAACGCGAGGAGGCGACCAACCAGCGATTGCTTCTCTTCAGTCTGCTCGCGATCTTCGGCATCGCCTTTATTGTGGCTACCACGCTACGCAGTGTGCGCAGGGCCATCATCGTGCTGGTCAACCTGCCCTTCGCTCTGGCCGGCGGGGTGATCGGCGTGTATCTGGCGGGTGGCGTGCTCTCGGTGGCGACGACAATTGGTTTCATCACGGTCTTTGGGATCGCGACCCGCAACGGGATCCTGCTGGCAACACGGACGAGCGATCTCGAATTGGAGGGTCAAATCCGCCGTGACGCCGTGTGGCAGGCCTCCAGAGAGCGCCTGGCACCCATCTTGATGACCGCGGTGACCGCGGCCCTGGGGCTGGTGCCCTTGGCGCTGGCGTTGGGCCAGCCGGGCAGCGAGATCCAGGCGCCAATGGCGCTGGTGATCCTCACGGGTCTTTCAACATCAACGGTGTTGAACATGATCGTCGTCCCGGCCCTGCTCGCTCGCTGGGGCGGCAAAACACAAGAAGAGACCGCCGAATTGGCGGCAGTGTGAGATGAGTTGCTTTCGGTCCTGGACACGCCAAGGCACCCACTGGCGGCGCAGCGGATGTGCGCCCTACCCGGGTGAAAATCCCGGGAACAAAAAAAGCCGGTCCTCGAAAAGACCGGCTTTCAGTTCAGAACAAATCGTCATGCCCTGATCAAACTGCTATCGTCCCTATCAGCATGCAGACCCCAACCCAGGTTTTGAGCCAGGTCTTTGGCTTTTCGGAGTTTCGCCCCTACCAGGAGGAGATAATCTCCGGCGTGCTGGACGGTAAAGATGCCTTTGTGTTGATGCCTACCGGCGGCGGCAAGTCGCTGTGCTATCAGGTGCCGGCCCTGGTGATGGACGGCACTGCGATTGTGGTATCGCCGCTAATCTCTCTGATGAAAGACCAGGTGGACGCTCTGGTCGCCAACGGAGTCAGCGCGGCCTACTACAACTCCACCCTCGGGGGCCCCGAGGCGCGCCAGGTGCTCGCGCGGCTCCACGCCGGTGAATTGGACCTCATCTATGTGTCTCCCGAGCGGATGCTAAACGACAACTTCGTAGACCGGCTGCAGAACATCACCATCTCCATGCTGGCCATTGACGAGGCGCACTGCGTATCGCAATGGGGCCACGATTTCCGCCCCGACTACGCCCGACTGGGCTCGGTGCGCGACCAATTCACCCACGTGCCCACTATCGCGCTTACGGCAACCGCTGACGCCCAGACCCGCCAAGACGTGGTGAAGCGCCTGCATCTGCATGCGCCGCGCATCGTGGTGGCCGGCTTCGATCGGCCAAACATCGAGTACAAAGTGTCCGATAAGCACAACCCCATCCGCCAGCTTGAGGAGGTGCTCGCCCGCCACCAGGGGGAATCCGGAATTGTGTATGCCTTGAGTCGCAAGCGGGTGGAAGAGGTGGCGCGCAAACTTGAAAAAAACGGACATCGCGCTGCCGCCTACCATGCGGGACTGGGCGGGCAGGTTCGTCGGGATGTGCATGAGCGGTTCGTGCGCGATGAGATCGAGGTGGTGGTGGCCACCGTGGCCTTTGGAATGGGGATTGATAAGCCCGACATCCGCTTTGTGGTGCACTACGACATCCCCAAAAGCATTGAGAGCTACTATCAGGAGACCGGCCGCGCAGGACGCGATGGGCTGCCCAGCGAAGCGCACATGCTGCTGGGTTACCAGGATGTGATCAGCGCGCGCTCGTTAGTGGAGAAATCCACCGACGCCAATCAAAAGCGCATCGACCTGCACAAGCTCAATTCGATGGTGGGCTTTGCGGAATCACTCACCTGTCGGCGGCAGGTGCTGCTGGGCTATTTTGGCGAGCGCTTAGACGAGCCCTGCGGAAACTGCGACCTGTGTAGCAATCCACCCGAGCGCTTTGACGGGACCGTGGAGGCGCAAAAGGCGCTCTCGTGCGTGTACCGGTTGGGCCAAAGCTTCGGGATGAAATACGTGGTGGACGTGCTGCGCGGCCTCAGCCACGAGCGGATCACCCGCTTTGGGCACAAGGCTCTCAGCACCTGGGGCGTGGGCCAAGACTACTCGGAACGCGAATGGATGAGCTTTATCCGCCAGCTCATCCATCGCGGCTACCTCATCCAGGACATTACCAACTACGCGGTGTTGAAGCTCACTCCCACTGCCCGCGATCTGCTCACCGGTGACGCCACCGTAGAGTTCGCCAAACCGCGTGAAATAGAGCGTCCGGCCAAAAAGAAGAAGAAGCGCAAATCCACCGCTGTGATTGCCGACTTGTCAGAGCAGGACCAGGCGCTTTTTGCCGCACTCCGTCACGTGCGGGGGCAACTGGCGCAGGCCCAGGGCGTCCCTCCCTACATGGTCTTTGGCGACAAAACCTTGAAACAGATGGCTCTGGAAAAGCCCACCACCCAATCGGCCTTCCTGGAGCTGAACGGCGTGGGCGAAAGCAAACTCGAAAAGTTCGGCGACATCTTCCTGGAGGCCGTGGCCGTTTTTCTCGGCTAAGGGCATCGGCTTCCTGCCTCGGCCTGAACCAATGACCTTCGGTATTGAGCGCATTAAACAAAAAAGCCGGCCTTCGAAAAGACCGGCTTTCTAGGTCGCGGGGACAAGATTTGAACTTGCGACCTTCGGGTTATGAGCCCGACGAGCTACCAGACTGCTCCACCCCGCAATACGTTATCAATTCGCCGAAGCGAGAGAGGTTTGTAAGCCCCGACTCCACCAATGTCAACCCTTCACTCTCATTGGCTCGCAAATCGAATCTAGGTGCCGAAACGCTAGGGCTTAATCGACCGGCTCGAAACGCAACGCAAGCCAGTAAACCTGGGTGCCTTTGGTGCTGGCCTGCCCCTCCAACCGCGCGATATCCGGCGCGTCCAAGGGCGAGGTGGATTTGGCCAACGTAACGGTGTGTGCGCCCGTGCGCCGCACCGAGGGGAAGGCCGTATCCTCCACGCCGGACTGTCCATGATGTGAACGACAGCGCGGGCTTGTCGACCGTTCCGATAGAGTGCGCAACGCTTGGGCCCTGTGAGTACGAGACTGGAGCGCCTTCCGTGACATCCCCGGCCCAACAAACGTCAACAATCGCCCCTTCCCTTAGATCGTTTCGTTGTCCGGCACGTTTCCACGGGAGGACCGCAGCGCACTGCCGCTGCTTGAACAACCCTCAGGAGACATCCTATGCCGGAATACAACCCCACCGACACCTCCTCTTTCGGATCACCCCAACCCTTATCCACTTTGGAAACGCGCGCGTGCTTCTTTGCCGGGCTGGCGGCACTCTTTGCGGTCATCTTGTTGGTGGCTGGGCCCGCCCAAGCCAATCGCCCCATGCCCCAACCCGACCGCAGCATGGCGCCTCACTTTGTGGTGATCGGCGATCAGTCGGTGGTGGACGGACTGCCGCTCAAAGGATCGAGCGCCGACGTGCAAATCTCCGGCGTCATCGCCCGAGTCCGCATCACCCAGACCTACAAGAACGAAGGAAAGAAACCCATTGAAGCCAAATACGTCTTCCCCGGCTCGACCCGGGCTGCCGTCTTTGGGATGACCATGCAGGTCGGCAAACGCACGATTAAAGCCAAAATCGAGAAGCGAGAGGCCGCCCGCAAAATCTACGAACAAGCCAAGGCGCAAGGAAAGACCGCCAGCCTACTGGAGCAGCAACGACCCAACGTGTTTGAGATGAACGTGGCCAACATCTTGCCCGGCGACGACATCAAGGTGGTCTTGGATTACACCGAGCTGCTGATCCCAGAAGGCGGCACGTATGAATTTGTCTATCCCGCCGTCGTGGGTCCCCGATTCACCGCAATGACCGAAAAGACCGCCGACAACCACAGCAAATTTAGCAATCAGCCCTACACCCGTGCCGGCAAAGAGGCCCAATACGATTGGGATGTAAACATGCAAATCGACGCGGGCATGCCCATCGCGACCATCGTCTCGCCATCGCACAAAATCCACACCCAAAACGACGGACAAAAAACCAAGGTCTTTCTGGATGACGGCGGCAACTCTCATGGGCGAGACAACCGTGATTTCGTGCTTCGCTACTCCCTGCGCGGCGACGCCATCAACTCCGGCATGCTGCTCTTTCCCGGCGAAGACGAGAACTTCTTTTTGACCATGGTGCAGCCGCCCAAGCGGGTGAAGAAGAGCGCCATGCCGCCACGCGAATACGTATTCATCATAGACGTATCCGGTTCCATGCACGGTTTTCCCTTGGGCATCGCCAAACAGGTCATGCACAAACTCCTGGACGGACTGCGCAAGAAAGACCGTTTCAACGTGATGCTTTTCTCGGGCGGAAACCGCGTCTTGTCCCCTCAAAGCATCCCTGCGACCCCCCAAAACATCCACAGCGCCATGTCCGCGCTCGCCCGTGTCCGTGGCGGTGGTAGCACCCGCCTGCTGCCTGCGCTAAAACAGGCGTTGGCCATGCCTGCGGCCGACGACATGTCCCGTACCTTCGTGGTCGTCACCGACGGCTACGTCATGGTGGAAGCCGAAGCGTTTGAGCTCATCCGAAAAAACCTCGGCAACGCGAACCTGTTTGCCTTTGGTGTTGGTTCCAGCGTCAATCGCCACCTCATCGAGGGCATGGCTCGTGCGGGCATGGGCGAGCCCTTTGTGGTGCTGCGGGTGCGGGGTAACGACGCCGTCAAGAACGCGGCCAAGTTCAAACGCTACATTGAGAGCCCTGCGCTCACCAACATCAAGGTCGCCTTCAAGGGCTTTGATGCCTATGACATTCAACCCTCCAGTGTCCCCGACCTCTTTGCCGAGCGGCCGGTCATGGTCTTCGGAAAATACCGTGGCAAAGCCAAAGGCAACGTAGTCGTCACCGGCACCAGCGGACACGGCAAGTTCAAGAAAGTCATCCGGGTGAGCTCCGTCGAAGAGGACAAAGGCAACGACGCCCTGCGCTACCTCTGGGCACGTCAACGCATCGCCTTCCTGGACGATTTGAACAGCCGCAACGCGACCCAAGAACGCAAAGACCACGTCACCGAGTTGGGTCTCAAGTACAACCTGCTCACGGCATACACCAGCTTTGTGGCGGTAGACGACACCGTCCGCAATGCGGGTGGAACAGCCACCACCGTCCAACAGCCCTTGCCATTGCCGTGGGGCGTGTCCAACTTTGCGGTTAGAAGCAAACGGTCCAGGGCCTCGAACCGTCGCCGACCCAAACCAGCGCACATGAAAATGAGCCGCGGATCGGGTCGTGGCTCGGGACGCGTTCACACATTCGGCCTGCAAGATGCCCCCATGGTCGCCCCAGACGCGGTCAAAACCAAGGACAAAGAAGACACTTCCTCATCCACACGGCCACTCCTGACCACGGTGGGTGCGCTGACGCTACAACAAGCACAGGCAGTGCTAATACGCCACCGAGCCTTCTTTGCCATGAGCCTCAAACGCCTGCGGGCCAAGAAGGGCAACATACGCGGCCCCATCGTGCTCGCGCTGCGCGTAAACGCCGCCGGTCGGGTATTGAGCGTCGTCGTCCAATCGGGCGTGGTCTCTCAGAAGGACGTGGATTCCTATCTCACGGGCCAGCTAAAACGCATGCATTTCCCCAGCGCCGGTGGGAAAAGCACCATCACGATCACGCTGCGACTCTAATCCGCACTCCCCTGCGGTTGCAGGGGGTGGGGCGGTGAACGGAGATTCTCCGCGTCCCACCCCCGCTTTTTCCCATCCCGCCGCCGCACAGACCATCCACGTCCGAAAAAATTGGGCGTTGTGTCGCGTGCGGTTTGAGAAGATTTCGGGTAGGCTTCCTACCCATCATCATTCACCGAGTTGGGTGTAGGAGGATTCGTTGATGAGAACGCGCAAAGGATTGATGCTCTGGCTCTCGATTGGTCTGGGCGTCCTGCTGGCCTGCAACGGCCCGGACGAACACGGCGACGAAGAGGGCCAAAACGGAGACCA
>CAUZBV010000063.1:0-11673 GCA_963578115.1 Myxococcales bacterium | reverse complement strand
CAGGTGTTACTCCGCAGGTCCCCGTTGTCGGCTGACAGATCGACACGACACAAGGGTAGAGGCTGGGTGGGCACTGGACAGCTTTCGTCGGATCGGTAGCGCATTTACCCTCGTCGCAGAACAAGGGGCCAGCGCAGAGATTTTCGGGGTAGGGACAATCCGAATCTTTCGTGCATTCACACGTGTTTTCTCCCGGCAGGCAGCTCCCTTCTTCGCACAGATCGTTTGCAGTGCAGTTGTTGCCGTCGTCACAAGGGTCCCCAGTGAGCGCTGTGGATACGCAACCCACCAGAGGGTCGCATGTGCCCTTCACGCAGGGGTTGTCCTCTCCGCAATTCAGTGCGCCATTACCACCGCATTGGCCGCTCTGGCAGAAGTCGTCTGTCGTGCAGGCGTTTCCGTCGTCACAGGCTTGACCGCTGAGATCGGTGTGGTCGCACCCTGGGTCGCCCATGCATTCATCCGCTGTGCACGGGTTGTTGTCGTCGCAGTTGGGCGATGTGCCCGGGGTGCATGTGCCATCCAAACAAACGTCATCTTCCGAGCAGGTGTTGCCATCCTCACACGGGGTATCATTGTCTATGGGCACAGCCGTGCACTCACCGGTGTCGGTATCGCACATCATTAGATTGCATGGGGGGGCATCGAAGTCCGTACAATGCACGGCCGTATCCGGCACCGTACAAACCCCCAAGGAACAGGTGGGTGTTCCACCACACCATGACTCGTCTCCGCAAGCCGTTCCATCCAGGGAGGACTCTAGTGTGCAGCTCCCGTCGCTTTCCACGAGCACCGCAACACAGGGTTTCGGGACCATGCCGAATTGTTTTTCACAGCACGCCAAATCGGTGCACGGTGGCAACACGTTTACGTCCGGTGGAAATTCGGATTTTTCCGTGATGATCGACGGTGGAGGGCCCGGTTGCAGGATGATGTGGAAGGCCGGTTGTTCCGTACCACCACATCCCCAGATCATAGCGACGATGACCAACAGACCAAATGGGTGAGTATGCTTCATGGGTATTGTCGACCTCTTGCAATCGCGAAGCTCATCCTACGTTCGCTGTCCACACCAGGCAAGCGAGAAGTGCTAGTGGTTCTTGATTGGAGAGGCGGGAAAATTGCCACAGTGGTCTGAATGGGGTACCACAGCCAAGGTGGGAGTAAAGCGCATCATTGTCATTGTTTGTTTGCTGTCGACCCCGGTCTGGGCGTCCGAACCCATCGGCTCGACGGCCGAGTTTCTCGGTTGGGAACCGGGTTCGCGCAACTTTGCGTATGCATTGACTACGCGTTCGCGTTATGGCCCTCCTACGACCATCACCTTCATGAAACGGACGGGGAATTTTCGGCGGGCGAAGCGGATGGGCTTGAATGGATCGGTTCGCAGGCATGTTCGTCGGCACAATTATCGGACGAAAGCGCTGTCGGGGCAGCGCTTGTCCAAGACCCTGCAGTCGTTTGCCTTGTCGCCCAGTCAAACGCTGCGTGTGGCGCTCAATGTGGGGAAAACGGGGCTGACTTACACGGTGTGGTTGGACACTGTTTCCCGACCCGGCGAAAGCAAACGCTTGATTGGGGGCGTGTTTGATGAGTTGTGGACGTCCCTCGATGCGGAGGTGTATCCCTCACCCAACGGGCGCTGGGCGGCGATTGTGTTGACCATGCGGACGTCCTTCCGTGTCCTGAGCTGGGTCGAAGGCGTCTCTGTGGGTGCCCCATGATTCGTTTAACACCCACCAGTCGCGAGGATGTGCGGGATTTTCTGCGCGAGGACATCCCCCCCAACATCTACTTGTTGAGCATGCTCGAACGTGCGGAACAGTCGGCTTCCGATAGCCTCGTGCTCGATGGCGAGATATTTGGGGCCCCAAGCTCACGTCATCTACAAGGTGTGGTTTACGCGAGTCGGACGGGCCTGATTGTTCTCTTTGCGGTGAACTGCGAGATCGCGTTTGCCATGGGCGATCACTTCCGCGACCGAATCATCGTCCGCATGGTCGTCGGCCCTCAGGAGGAGACGGATGCTTTTTGGAAAGGGTTAAAGTCTCGTCGCGAGCCGCGACTGCACCGAATGCACCGGCTGTACACCATTGAGCCCCGTCAGCTGAGCGTGGCGCCAGAAGAAGAGATCACGATCGCTTTGCCGCAGGATTTGGAGCGCTGCTGTGTCCTGGCGGCCAAGATGCAACAGGAAGAACTGGGTGTGGATCCCATGACGATAGACCCCGTGGGGTTCCGGAAACGTATCCAAGGGCTGATCGACCGACAGGCTCTCCACATACTGCTTCACCAGGGGAACATCGCGTTTCAGGCGTCGACCTATTCCACCTGTGTCGAGGGTGTTCAAGTGGAAGGTGTGATCACGCCAACCGCGATTCGGCGGCGGGGATTTGCAACCCGTGGCATGGCGGCCATGTGTGCCTCGTTGCTCCAACGTTTTCCGCGCATCACGCTCCACGTCAATGAGAACAACGAGGGGGCTGTGCAACTGTACGATCGACTGGGGTTCGTTCCCTACACGACCTTCCGACTCATCGGATTCTGAACGGTACGCTGGCCTGGAACGTTCACTCCATGTGGCCATTTGTTGTTCACAGCCACGCCGAGGAGGTACCCTGAGAGTATGAGTGAAGTGCGGAAGGTGCTGTGGATTACGCTGTTCCTCAATCTGCTCGTCGCAACGGGAAAGATTGTGGTGGGGCTCATGAGCGGTGCATTGGCATTGACCAGTGATGGATTTCACTCCCTGTCCGACGGATCCACCAACGTCATTGGCCTCATCAGTCTGCATTGGGCACACAAGCCCGCCGATGAAGATCATCATTATGGCCACGAAAAGATTGAGGTCATGGCGGCCATGGGTATCGCCGTTGGCTTACTCATCACCGCCTGGGAGCTGCTCACACATTCGCTCCACTCGCTGAACGAGCCGGCTGATCATCAGGTTGGAGTCCTTGCTTTTGTGGTCGTTGGGGTCACGTTCCTCGTCAATGTTTTCGTGACGATCTACGAACGCCGCGCAGCCAAGCGAACGAAGAGCCTATTCTTGGAAGCAGACGCGGCCCACACGGCGAGCGATTTGGGCGTAACAGGGACCGTCGCCATCTCGTTGGTGGCTCTGAAGTATGATGTGCCCTACGTGGATCCCATTGTGTCTGTACTCATCGCGTTCTACATCGGCTACATCGCTTGGACAATTATGGCAAAGAACGCCTTCGTATTAACGGATACAGCGCCCTTACAACCGGTTGTGATTGAAAATCAGGTGATGACAGTGCCGGGCGTAATGAGTTGCCATAAAGTGAGAACACGTGGTTGGGAAGGAAACATCTTCGTCGACTTGCACATTCAGGTGGATCCCGAATTGAGTACCTTGCGCAGCCATGAGATCACCCATGCTGTCGAAGATCGTATTAAGAGCGCCATCGACGGTGTGCGCGACGTGGTCATTCACACCGAGCCATATGAGGCGCGGGAGGCCGACACTCCATGACGGACAAAGTGGAACCGGTCTCTACGACCATTCGACTTCCAATCCACGACAGTGCGGATGAATTGGTCGAGGCATTGTCGACCCATTCTGTGGTCGTTGTTGAAGGGGAAACCGGCTGCGGGAAGACGACACAAATTCCGCAGATCCTTTTGGATCGCGGTTTGTTGCCCGATGGCTTGATGTTGGGCGTGACCCAACCCCGTCGAATTGCGGCCATCAGTGTGGCGGAGCGCATCGCTCACGAGCGAGGTGACGTCTTGGGCGGGGAGGTCGGATACGCCATACGATTTCACGATCGCACATCGCCCCAAACACGCATCAAAGTCATGACCGACGGCTTGTTGCTCCGTGAGGCTCGGAGTGATCCAGAGATGAGCCGTTACGGCATCATTATGGTCGATGAAGCCCATGAGCGGTCCCTGAACATCGATTTTACGATCGGGCTGCTTCACCAACTTCTGCAACGACGCCCCGATTTCAAGGTGGTGATCTCGTCCGCCACCATTGACCCCACGATTTTTTCGAAGTTCTTCGGAGGTGTGCCCCATTTGCGTGTGGAGGCGCGCACCCACGAGGTTGAGGTTCAATACAGGCCCATCTCTGTGGGCAGGTACGAAGAGCGCATCAGTGACATCGCCACCACGATCCAGCGAATTCATCGAAAAAAGGAGCCCGGTGACGTGCTGGTGTTCTTGACCGGTGAGGCGGAGATCAAGATGGTCATTGCGGAGATCGAGCGGCGCGGGAATCGCGATGCGTGGCTCCTGCCTCTCTATGGCCGCTTGACCCGGGAAGAACAGGAGCTCATTTTCCAACCAACACCACCGAAGTTTCGTCGGAAGATTGTGTTTTCCACCAACATTGCGGAAACGAGCCTCACGATTGACGGTATCCGGACGGTGGTGGATCTGGGGTTGGCGAAGGTGCCGTCCTACAACCCCAACACCGGTATGACCAGTTTGACGGAACAACCGATTAGCAAGGCTTCCGCACGTCAACGTGCCGGCCGGTCGGGACGTACGGCGCCTGGGATTGCGATGCGATTGTATGACAAGCAAAGTTTCCGGGACCGGCCCCCCTTTGAGACGGAGGAGGTTCGGCGCGTCGATTTGACCGACGTGGTTCTACGCTTGGTCGATCTTGGCGTCACGAATGTGCATGACTTTCCCTTCCTCACCGCGCCACCCAAACGTCTCATTCGCGGAGCGATCGACGAGTTGATCGCGATGGATGCGATCGACTACGACCACAAACTCACCTCGATTGGTCGCTCCATGGTGCCTTTTCCACTCTCGGCGCGATTGGCGCGGATGATTGTGGAAGCGTCCGAGCGCTATCCGATGGTCATGGATCAGGTCTTGAGCGTCGGCGCATTTCTTTCGATCCGTTCACCACAGATTTATCCCCAGGGAGAGGAGGACGAGGCGAGACGCGCCCATCGCGCCTTCGCCAGCCCCCACGGGGACCTCGTTGCCACGATTCGATTGTTGGATGCCTACGTCGACGCAACCGACCGCCGCGCATTTTGTGAGCGCTATTACCTGGATTCTCTCTTGATGTCCGAAGTGCTGCACATTCGCGCACAATTGCGAGACATCGCGACGGATGTGGGCTTGACCGTATCCAGCGGGGGGCCCATAGAAGACCTGTTGCGCTGTGTCCTGATCGGTTTGCCCAGGAACATCGCGTGTCGTCAACGCCGTGGAAACCGCTATGAAACCGTTACGGGTGTCCAGGTGGCCATCCATCCGGGCAGTTGCTTGGTGGACAGCCGGCCACACCTCATCGTTGCCGCCGAATGTGTTGTGACCCGACGTGCCTGGGCGCGAACCGTGACGGCAGTTCGGCCCGAATGGGTGGTCGAGTTGTTTCCAGCCCTGGCCGACCGGTGGCAACTACGGAAGCCTTCCACCCGACCTCGGCGCGGTTCGCGTCAAACCGAGATGCCGCGGCAGTTGATGATGGGGGGCGAGTTGCTCAAGGTAAAGGTTCGTCGAGGCATGCCCTCAGTGGACATTCCATGGCCTCTTCTCCGCGACTCCATGGGGGCCGCTCTGGATCCCAACATGAACCCAAAACAATTGTCGATGATGCGTGGCCGGCTCTTGGTCAACGGCAGTCGGCTGCTCAGTGAATGGCCTTTGTTGCGAATCTTGGCGGTTGCGCCCTACCTGCGTGTGGGCGAAGAACCGATGGAACGTTGGCCTGACGGTGAGCTCTTGGTTGCGGAACGAGAGTGGAGCACAATTTTGCGTTTTGTGCCCGAAATCCTGCGCCTCGCGCGGGTCAGTCGCCGCCGCAAACTGTCCTTCTTAACGTTGGTTCAAAATGGGGCTGGCGGGTACTGGTTCGAAGCAACCCGTGACCTGGGTGTAGCCGTCGAACAGAGCGTCTCTGCTGTGGAGTCGCTCTTGGACGAGCCCATCATGAATGAACAAGATCGTCCGTTACTCGAGAATGCACTGGAACGACTGACGCCATTCCTATCGGCGATTCACGGAACCTAAAAGTCGAACGCGAGACCGTCGATTCCGATGACGCCTTTTGGCATGCGATTGTGGTCGAGGAACGAATAGTGCTCAGTGACGTTGTTTTCCGCGTTGAAACTGGTCCATTCGCTTCCACAGCGAGCGCAGTCCCCATCGTTTGTCATTGGACCTTCGTAGTTGCAATCGACGCAATATGATTGGCTACTCATTATGTACCTCCTAGGTATCGTGGGATGTATAGATTGCAGGAAGGATGCCAGTTCTATAATGAGGCGCCATTCACATCTAATGCATTGTTAATAAACAAGAACAATACAAAACGAGGGCGTTCGTTTTGCTCGAAACAGTGGGCATGGGGGATCCATTCCCTAGCGGCGGGTACACCTGTCCCCGGGGAGGTGTCCCCAGAGAAAAAACAGCGTATTTGGCCTAGGTACCCGGGACGTGGAAATTGATCTTGAGCGTGGGTTGGAAGGCGAAACTGGCCCCCGACTTCCTGGTCTCTGATGTGATGTTGTCGTCGTAGTCGATGTGAAATGTGCTGTGGAAACCACTAATGAACGCCAGATCGATCCCCAGGCTTAGAAAGGGACCCAGATAAAAGTCGCAGCCAATTCCGTATTTTGCGGCCGCGCTGGGCCACCACGCCCGACCATCGTTGGTCATCTCACCGGAATGCGCGTCGGGATGATACCCCATGAAATACACGCCTCCGCCGCCGAAGAGGTAGGGATCCCAAAAGCGATCGTCGAATTGCTCAAAAAACTGGAAAGGAAAAAGTTTCACCAAGAAGAAGGCGCCCGCTTGTCCTTCGACTTCATTGCCGTTGCTGATATTGTTCCCGCTGGCGCCAAAGTCTCCTTCAATGGCCACCACGCCCAGGATGTTGTAGCCCATGCGGATATTGAAGGCGAAGCCCGAGCCCGCATCGGATCGGACCAGCTCATTCAGGTCGGCGTCCGGATAGGTAAACGCGTTTGCGTCGGGATCTTTGGCGATGTTCTGCAGCTCAATGCCGGTGTCGCCACTGACGGAGGCATAGCCGAGCCCGAGTCCCAAATAGAATCCTCGCTTGGCTTCTGCATGGGAGGGTGTGAGTGCGATGACGCTTGTGACTAGCAGGGTCGACATTAGCGAGCGTGGTATCCAGCTTCTGCGTGTGGTCATGGGGAGCTCCGTTTGGCTTCGTATCGGTCGGGGCGAAGCATAGCATGACGGCCCCTTGCTCACAATGCTGATGCCACGCAGTGAACGCCTTTCGTGAATATTTCCGTGGGGGCGATGAGGTTGATTACCAAGCGGTCGTGGGTGGGAAAGTCGAAGAGGTAACCGGGATGGACCACGACACCAAATTGTTCGAGCAACTGAATCGCCACGCCCTCGTCGTCACAGCCCGGAGCTAAGCGAATGACGGCGGACCACCCTCCCTGTCGGCTTTCGACGCCCGGCACGTGGGCTTGCAACGTCTCCCAATTGGACCGTATCCGCGCTTTGAGGTTTTGTTGAAAGGGTTCACGGCCGGCCAAGAGTGAGGGCAGGGCGTGTTGCACGGCGGTGTTCACCGACAAGTAGGTGTCGCACATGCACTCCAATCGGGCCAACGCTTCGTCCCGGAGCCCGTGAGGCCCGCCGACCACAATCCACCCGCACTTGTGGCCCGGAAGCCCACAGACTTTGGACAAGCCGCTCAAAACAAAACACAGAACATCCCTGCATCCCGCAAACGACGGGGGGCGCTCGTCCATCCAGCAATAGTCGTAAAAGACTTCGTCGGCGATCAGGGCGCCCTTTCGCTCAGCGAGTGCGTCCAGCAAACTATTCCGAACGTCACTGTTCACAAATTGGCCGGTGGGGTTGTTGGGGTGGACGGTCAACGCCACGCGTGCGCCGGTCGCCAGACCGGCTTCCAGTGAGGCCGAATCCATGGCGCCATAGGGAATCGGGCGCACAGCTTCGAGCTGGGCGAGAAAATCAAAGAGCGGGTAGCTGGGACGCGGCAACAAAACGCCATCGTTCGGATTGAGCAATAGCTTGAAGAGCAGGGAGTAGGATTCGCTGGTGGAGGCGGTGAGGACCACTTGGTTGGCCGAGATATCGATGCCGTTGTCTGCGTAGTACTGGGCGACGGCCTCCCGTGCTTGGATCAGGCCCAGCGGAGCCGGTTTGTACGCCGAATGGGTGGCCATGGGCCCATCCAAAGTGGGCATTGACGGGTCGTGAAGGCCACACCGTGTGGGGTTGGATTCGGTCAGATTGATCAGCGGTCGATCGCACTTGCGGAGCTCAGCAAGCCGCGTGGCCCACGCGTTGGGCTGCCGGTCAAAGTAGGCGCGCTGGGAAAATGGACCCACCGGATCAGGAAATATTTTGAAGCACCGTCACCACGGCGGTTCGGTCATCGCCACCCATGTTGGCCGTGACACCCACCTGCGGGGGCGTTGGGATCTGATAGTCGCCGCAGAGCCCCTTCATTTGACGCCAGATTTCGACCACTTGCTTGACGCCTGTGGCACCCACAGGGTGACCAAACGAGAGCAGTCCGCCGCCGGTGTTGACCGGAAGGGTGCCCTCGATTTGGGTCGCGCCCGATCGGGTCAACTCGGAGGCTTTGCCCGGTTGTGCGAAGCCCAGGGCCTCCACCATGAGCCACTCGGTGACCGCGAAGCAATCATGCACTTCGACCACGCCCACGGTGTCGCGGTCGATGCCCGCGTCGTTGAACGCTTCGGTGGCCGCGGCGCGTGTGGTTGCCAACTGTGTGTAGTCGTTGACTTGGCCCAAGGGATTCGCCACGTGGCCCCAACCCTTCAGTTCCACACAATCGTTGGGGTGGATCCCGAGCTTTGTGAGTCCGTCTTCCGTGACCAAGATGGCCGCTGAACCGCCGTCGCTCACCTGGGAGCAGTCGCTCATCTTCATATAGGGTTTGAGCTCCTCGTTGGCCAAGAAACAGGGATTACGGTCGCCGGCCTGTGCCGCCCATTCATACTCTCGCTTTGCGGCGCGCATGTGGGCGAAGGGGTTCCGGTTGCCGTTGCTGTACGCCTTCGTAACGACATGCGCCAAATCGGCATCGGTGGCACCGAACGCCTCCTGGTAGGCTTTCCAACGTCGGGCAAACATGGCGGGGAAGGTAAACTCATCGATCGCACGCTCTTCGGCGTAATGGGCCGCCCGGGCCAAGAAGTCGGCGCCGATGCGCGCGCTGACGGAGGTTTGCATCTCAGCGCCGACCACCAACGCCACGTCGTAACCCGCTTGCAAGGATTCCACCGCGCCGGTGATCGCGATTCCACCGCTGGCGCATGCGGCTTCCACCCGGCTCCAGGGTTTGCCGGCGAGATCCGGGTGGATCCGGGCCGCCATAGCACCCAAGTGGCCTTGGCTGTTGAAGGTCTGACCGGCAAAGTTGCCCACAAAGCCACGTTCAATGGCTTGTGGATCCACGCCCGTTTGTTCCAATGCGCTCAAGGCCGCGCCGCGCATATGCTCTTCCAAAGAGGGGTTATCGCGTTTGCCGAAATCTGGGTGTTTCTTCCAAATAAATTCGGGGTGTCCTTTTCCGAGAAACGTGGTGTGGGCGCCACCCACAACGAAAACCCGTCGCATTGGTTTCATGATTGCCTCCTCGAGAGTGGTTCGTTGGTTTCATCTCAAAGACGGTGCGGACCCTACCACAGACTTCCTTTTGGGCGCCAGACGTGTTAAATGCGTTTCGAACCTTTTGTGGGATGTGCTCAAGACGGAGGAAGAAATGATGGCGCGAATAGTTGCATGTGGTTTGGCTTTGATGATGGTGGTTGCGTGTGGATCGGACGATGAGACGCTCCCACCTGTCACGGATACTGCAGACTCTGGTCCTGTGGAAGACACCACGCCTGTGGAAGACACCACGCCTGTGGAAGACACCACGCCTGTGGAAGACACCACGCCCGTGGAAGACACCACGCCTGTGGAAGACACAGTTGACGATACGACGCCACCTCCTCCGACCTCCGATGGCAAGCTGGGCGCTCCCTGCGGTCAAGAGGAGGACTGCCTCCAGGAGCCGGCCGTGCAGATTTGTGCCTTTGGGTTCTGCACCACACGGTGCAAAGCAGAAGAGACCTTTGAAAACATCGAAGGAGCTTGTGATGACGTGAGCGACACCGCCGTCATCGCGTCGGAGTTCAGTTGTCCCGGAGACATTGTGTTCTGCATGCCCGGTCCCATCGCGGGCCAAGACGTGTTGTGCAAACACGACGGAGAATGCCAGGACATCAACGTGACGTTGGCGTGCGCCGGCGTTGTGCCTCAGGGGTCCAACAAAGTGGTGGGCATTTGCTTGCCAATCAATGACCGTCTTCCCACGGGCAGCCCCTGCCTATCCGGCGCCGATTGTTCTTCGATCGTCTGCCTGGGGGCCGATGCGGAGACCAATACCGAAGGTGTGTGCGCGGATCACTGCGTCAACGCCAAGAATCATTGCCCCGATCAGAACCTGTGCGTGGGGATCGGCTTCATCACCGAAGAAGAGGCCACGTCAACGACCGCATGGGGTGGGCTCTGCATCAACGTGGGCCAATCCAATCCCACGTATTGCAGCAATCCGAGCGCGTGTGCAGAGACCGAGGTGTGCAACGTGTTCATTGAGCCGTCGGGCCAAATGCCCGGGCAATTTTGGTGTTTGGAGTCCGACAACCCCGAAGGCGTGGCTGCGGGTGAGGCCTGTGAGGCCAATGCAGACTGTTTCTCGGGTTCCTGCGTGTTCTCATCGTTGGAAGACGAGGGAATCAATAGCTACTGCACGACCCTGTGCAAGAGTGACACCGATTGTGCCGATGGAACGCACTGTGCTCAGCTTCGCTTGCACAACAATGGGACACCGGACGAATCCAGCGACGACCAATATTATGGTTCCTGCGTCAAGGGCGGCGACGGTGAACATTGCAGCACATCGGCCCAAGGGTGGTGTGATAACGTCGAGTTTGCGTGTGTCCAGGTCATCGATGGAACCGATGGATTGGGAACGTGTGCGGAACCACCGCCACCGCCCGGTTGTGCGACGGGCGGCGATCCTTGTGACGACGGGTTGTCTTGTACGGTGGATGCGTGTGATGAGACGACGGATGCTTGCGACTACAGCGTCCTGGAAGCCGACACCTGCCTGATTGATGGCGTCTGCTACGCCGATGGCGATCCCATGACGGACAACGGTTGCAAGGCATGCGACGCCGCAACAGCGACCGACGCCTGGACCGATGACGACACCTACACAGAGTCTTGTTACACCGCCGATCCGGCCACGTTGGACGTGGGCACGTGCAAGGCGGGCAGCCGCACCTGCACCGCTGGTGTGCTTGGCGAGTGCACGGGCGAAGTGGGTCCAGATGCCGACGACGCCACCTGCGACGGTGTGGACGGCGACTGTGACGGTACGGCGGACGAGGACTACGCGAGCACCGCGACGAGCTGCGGGACCGGCGCCTGTGCAGCCGTGGGAGCCACGAGCTGTGCGAATGGGGCGGTTGAGGATTCCTGCACGGCGGGGACCGGTTCGTCCGACGACACCACCTGCGACGGTGTGGACGACAACTGCGACGGTACGGCGGACGAGGGCTACGCGAGCACCGCGACGAGCTGCGGGACCGGCGCCTGTGCAGCCGTGGGAGCCACGAGCTGTGCGAATGGGGCGGTTGAGGATTCCTG
>CAUZBV010000062.1:0-11722 GCA_963578115.1 Myxococcales bacterium | reverse complement strand
AATCAATCGTATGAGGGAGCACGCACCGCATTTGAGGAGGCCCTCTTGCTCGGTCCCGAGCCGAGTATTGTTGCGCAAATCGAGTTTTATGGTGCCGTGATGGACGCCAATGACGGGCAATTGCAGACGGCGTTGGACCGGTTACAATCGGTCATGCCCGAGTTGGGCGAGGGACAGCGGCGCGAAGCCGAGCGAATTTGTGAGCAAATTAAGAGTCAGCTCCACCGGACGTCGGGCGAGTCTGGGCGATCACCCAGTTCAAATAGTCCGGTAAGCCGTCCGTAATCTTCATCGCGATGCATTCCGGACAGTCGTAGGGGTGGAGGGTTTTCACACGCTGCTGAAGGTCCTCCAGGCGATCGGAGGTGGTCTTGATAATCAGAAGAACTTCTTCGTCGTTGCACAACCCGCCGTCCCACCGATAGACCGAACGAAGAGCGGGTAGAATGTTCACGCAGGCCGCCAACTTGTCGGTCACGAGCGCGTTCGCGATCTTCTGGGCGACATCGGTGTCCGGGCAGGTGCACAGTGCGATGAGAGGGTGAGTCATGGCGATCTATTTCTTGAAGAGATCTTCGAGGCGCGACCGCGCTTCGTCTTCCGTGCTGGGAGAACCAATGGTTGGCGCAGGGCTCTTGCCCTTGGCGGTGCCCTCACCAAAGAGCGCGTTCAACTGGTCTTTGGCCTTTTCTGCCTCGGTGGCGCCATCATCCTGGATGGTTCGGAACTGAAAGTGCAGGCAGAAATTCCCCTCTGTGCGGTCACGAATGAACTCGCCCTGGTTTTCTCTGCACTGGTTGTGTGCGTTGGGATCATGGTATTCGCAATTGTAACAACTGTGCAGATACGCGCTGCAATTGGGGCACATGTCCCGGCGACCGATCTTGACGTCAAAAAGGAGTTCTTCGTTGCAATTGTAGCAAGCGTACCGTTTTTCTTCAGAATCTTGATAGTACATGGTGCTGCCTCCTCTGCGGCGTTCGCTGAGATTACGGGCTTCGGTTGCAGTCGGCAAGTGCATTCGATAGGGTCGGTGCATGTCGTCGAAGCAAGAGCACATCTGTATATCGTGTAGTGCCCCGCTGACGGAAGCCTGGGAGACCTTCGTCCTGATACCCAGCAAGGACGTGCCCTTGGCGGGGAGCAGGACCGAAGTGTTGCTGACGCCGGCAGCTTGTCGACGGGTGCGGGCGTGTAGTTGTACACAGTGTGGCTTTGTCACCATTCGGCAAGCGACCCCAACGCAATAATACGTAGTTGCAGTGAGGCAATGGTGGGGATTTCGGCCTGAAACGTGTGGAGGAAAGTGTGAGAAATTCACGGATTGTCATTCTGTTTGCAGTGTGTTGTGTGGGTGGTCTGGCGTGTAGCGACAAGAAAACAACGGCGCTGGCCGATGCGATTGTGGACACGGGAACCGACGCCGTTTCCGGTAAGGACGTGAAGCCACCGGCCATCATCTATGACCGTCCGGACTATTTTCCGGCCGTCGAACAAGCCGCCGACGAGGCCATTGTCTTGGATGGGTTGAGCAGCGCGGTACGCGTGGTGTTCGACAACCACGGTGTTCCCCACGTGTATGGAAGCGACGTGAACGACGTCATCCGGGTTCAGGGATACGTGACGGCTCGCCAACGACTCTTCCAAATGCACACCTTACGCACCGTTGTGCGTGGGGAGTTGGCCTCCTACGCAGGGTCGGGTTCTCTGCAAGGCGATGTGTACCTTCGAATTCTCAAACTTCGCCCGGTCGCCGAGCAAATGGCCGCGGCCGCCAAGGAGAACGAGCCCGAGGTGCACGGGGTCTTGCAGGCGTACAGCGACGGTGTCAATGCGTACATCGATGCCATGAAGGCGGGTACGGAGCCGGAGCCCTTGGAAGTCGCTCTTTTCAAGTTGGATCTTCAGCCGTGGACTCCCACGGACACCATGAGCATCGTCCGGTTGCAGACCTGGGATCTGGGCTTTGGAGGCTATTTGGATGATGACGAGGTCTTGGACATCGGCTTGGATCTCAAAGAGCGGTATGCAGGCACCCCGTTGGAAGGTGTTGAACAAGATGTTCTCCGCTTCACACCGCCCACCTCCACCCCCGCCATCGCCAAGCCCGCGAGCAAGCCCGGCACCCATGCCGCGATCGACTGGAACTCCATCTGGGAGCATCCATTCTACAAACGCCTGGGAAGCGCGCACCTGCGACGCATGGCAAAAGAACGCAAGGCTATGGAGTCCATTCCACATCACCGCTTTCGGAGCGCTGATTTTGGCAGCAACAACTGGGTCGTCGCGGGTGCGCACACAGCCAGTGGGCATGCCTTGGTGGCCAACGACACGCATCTGTCCTTGCGCAACCCAGCCATCTTTCACCAAGTTCACTTATCGACCATCGCGGCTGGCGGAGATTTTGAGGTCAGTGGTGTGAACTTCTCCGGGGGTCCGGGGATTGTGTTGGGCCACAACCGGCATGGGGCTTGGGGAGCGACCGTGTTCTTCAGCGACGTGACCGATGTCTATGTGGAGACGTTGGACGACACCGGGAGCCAGGTCCTCTTTAATGGCAACTGGGTTGCGATTGACAGCCGCCAAGAGACCTTTACCTATGTGCGTCCGCCCGACCAACCCTGTTCCGGTGCGGTGAGCGCCGGCTCATGGATCCACAATCTCAATCCACAGTTTGCGCAGACGGCCTCCCAAACGTGCACATTGACCGTGACGCTGCAGGATGTCGCCCATCATGGCCCCGTGGTGCCCTGGAGTTATGGAACGGACAACGACGGCAAGCCGATGTTGATGACTTGGCAGTGGACCGGCTTCCAGCCCACACAGGATTACTCCGCGGTGTTTCGGCTGAATCAGGCCACCTCGGTGGAGGAATTTCGATCCGCACTCGATCACTTCGGGGTGGGCGCACAGAACTGGGTGTGGGGCGATAAGGAGGGCAACATCGCCTGGTATCCCTCCCATCTGCTGCCCTTGCGAAAACACCTTGAGGAAGGCAGCACGGAGTTCCCTCCCTTCTTGCCCATGCCGGGAGACGGAACCACCGAGTGGGTAGGCTTTATGGATCGTAGCCAACTGCCCCAGGCCACCAATCCCGAGAAGGGCTATCTGGTGACAGCCAACTCGGATCCGCTCGGAATATCGTTTGACAACGATCCATTCAACGACGGCACGTACATTGGTTTTTTCTGGGACGCTGGGTTCCGAATGGAACGAATTACAGAGCGATTGGCACCGCTGGTGGAGGCCGGAGGGCTCACCCGCGATCATTTGGCGGCCATTCAGGGCGATCACCGGTCCAATCTTGGGGCGCGGATCACTCCGCATTTAATCGTGGCGGTGAAGCTGGCTCAGAGCGGCGCGGACTTGGCGGCATCGGCCGCGTTGCCGACCAACACGGGCGCTGTCCGGACACTCCTCGAGGAGTGGACCTTCGAAGCCGAGAGTGGCGTCGGCGCAGAAGCCGGCTCCGTCGCAGCGAAGGATTCGCAGGCGACCGCCATCTTTAACGCGTTCCTCGTGAACCTGGTGCACAACACATTGGGTGACGAGCAGTTGGCAGGCATATCGGATCAACTCAAGGTCCGTCTGCTCTTGCGCATGCTCGAAGAGCCCGCCGGCATGGTGAGTTGGGACAGCGACCACAGTCAAAGCCGTCTCTGGGACAATGAAGACACCCCCGAGGTTGTGGAAACAAAAACCTACATCTTGGTGAAGAGCTTGGCGGAAGGCCTGACATTCTTGGCCAATCCCGGACGAATCGGAGTGGCTCAAAAGGGCGGATTTGGGACCGACGACATGAGCCAGTGGCGTTGGGGGGATTTGCACACCGTGACGCTCAAACACAACGTGGTTTCGCTCTATTCGATTCCGCCGTCCAACGATCCTCTATTCCCGACGGGTTTTCCTAGGCCGGGAGACAACTTCACTGTGGACGCGTGCCACCCGGGTATGAGCGACACCAACTTCACCTACAGCGGTGGACCTGCCATTCGAAATGTCTACGAGCCTGGGCTGGCCAATCCCATGAACGGTGTGATTCCGGGGGGCCAGAGTGAGGATCCGGGGAGCCCACATTACGCCGATGAAATGGCCAATTGGGTACAAAACAAAACGCGCCCGGTTCCCTTCCAGGTGGAGGATGTGTTGGCGGTCACCGAGTCGATTCAGGACTTTGTTCCACCGTCTGCGGTGAAATAGACACGCCGTTACCACGACACACGAAGAGTAGCTGCTGGGTTTGTTTATTGGGGAAAGGCAGATCCCATGGCACGGCGATGTCGTGGGGCTCGATGAGCCGGACGCTCGCAAACCCCGCCTCGTGTAGCTCGGTTCGAATGTCCTCACGCGTCCGTTCATCGCGCTCAAATGACCGCCCCCCAGTAAATCGTTTCATGATCCATTCGAGCAGGCGGCCAACGGGACCTGGTTTGGGTTGTTCGCACGTTGGGACCAGATCAAAGACGAAGAGACTGTTTTCTCGCCCCGCCAGCGCCGCGGCGACTCGACCCCACAGGGTACGCTGTTCATCGGCGTTCAAATACATGAAGAGTCCCTCGGCGATTACGAGGGGGCGGAAAGCGTCGATCGTCAGCTCGCCCAGGGCCAGCTCTTGGATGTCCCGACCGACCAACGACCAGTTCTCCCGCGCGAGGACCGCTTGTCCCCGCGCGCTTCGGTTGAGCAACCTTCGTTTGTGTTCCACCACGTGGGGACGATCGACCTCCACGTAGCGAAGGCTGGAATCGGCGGAGAAGGTGGATCCCCGGCGAGACAAGCCGGCGGCGAGCTCCAGCACCATGTCCGGCTTTTGTTGACGTACCAAGTGGTCGATCATGGTGTGTCGGTGGAGCAATGAGTGCTTGAGCGACCGGAGCGACCACATGAAGAGTTTGGCAATGACCAAGCCCATGTTGGTGATCCAAAACACGGCACGACCCGCAGGCGTCTCGAAGAGTTCGGCGTGGGGTAGCTTGGCCCAACGCCAGGTCTGGGCTGTGTACAAGGCCGTGATGGACAAGTCCCCCCTGGAATCCGCCGGCGTTTGAGGATCGTGTTGGCTAGGGACTGTCACCGACGTAGTGTACCGATTCTGGCATTCCTTGTGCGGACAAAAGGTGGCTTGCCCAGAAATGTTGGAGTGGTAGCATGTGCGTGGAAAATGGCTGGTTTTATACGCTACGTGGGTTGTTGTCTTCCATGGGCTCTTTTGATTGGGCTCGTGGTGGGTTGCGCACACGAACCGCCCTTGCCGGGTCAGGCCAACGACCGATTGGTGATGGTTTTGGATGATGTGCCGAGGAACTTGGATCCACGCTTTGCGTCGGATGCAACCAGTATGCGCGTATCGCGTTTGGTCTTTTCCAGTCTGATCACCGTCGACAATCCCGAGCTGGAGCCACGACTCGATTTGGCGGCCAAACACCCCGAAGTGGATCCCAACGATCCGCGAGTGTGGACCGTGACGGTGCGTCAGGGAGCTTTCTGGCACGACGGGCAGCCGGTCACCGCGCACGATGTGGCGTACACCTTTCAGTCAGTCATGGACCCGGCTTTGGTTTCTCCCTTTCGCGATCCCTATCAAGCCCACATTGACCGGGTGGAAGCCCTCGATGATCACCGGGTCCGTTTTGTTCTCAAAGAGCCCTATGCCACCTTTGTCACGGATTTGGTGTTGGGCGTGGTTCCAAAGCATATTTGTGAGCCCAATGGTGGGCGCTTTCCCGCTGGACGATATGTGGGGTCTGGACCCTTTCAATTTGTTCAACGCATTGGTGAGCGTCGACTCGATTTGAAGCGCAACGAAGCGGCAACTGGGGGCGTGCCGAAGGTTCGTCACTTAATTTTCCGCGTGATTCGAGATGAGGGGACGCGCCTCCTCGCGCTCTTGTCGGGGAGCGCGGACATCATGCAAAATGGTGTGTCTCCCGTATTAAACAGTGTGCTTGAGGACAATGAACGACTGGCGATGGACACCATTCCAAGTGTGTCATTTACGTATTTGGCGTTGAACATGCGCCACTCCGCTTTGGGCGATGTGCGGGTTCGTCAGGCGCTGGCCTATGCGATTCCTCGTCAGCGATTTGTGGACACGTATCTGAACGGGTGGGGTACGTTGGCCACGAGCATGCTCGCCCCCACGCCCTCCCAGTGGGCCTACGAGCCCGATGTTCGCCGCTATGAGTACAACCCGGGGCGTGCTCGAGAGCTCTTGGCGGACGCGGGGTATGGGCATTCTGGAAAGACTCTCTCTGTGACGATTAAGATTTCGGTGCATCGATTTCGCCGTACGGTGGCGAGGGCCATCGCGCAGGCATGGCGCGAGGTGGGTGTGGACGCGTCGGTGCGTTCGTTTGAGTTTGGGACATTTTTTGCGGACATCAAGCGAGGCGATTTTGACGTGTACTTGCTGGATGTGCCCGAACCCACAGAACCGGACATGCTTCGGTGGATGTTCCATGGGCTGGGAACGCCCTGGAAGTTGCCCGCAGCCCAAGGCACGGCGTACGCGCGGGCCGATCGCCGCTTCCTCTCGCCCGGTGCCCTGAGCGCCGAGATCTTGAACGACCCCGTGTGTGGATCGTGGTCCTGGCTGGCTGCGCGCGACGCAACGCGAAATTGGATTATGGAAGCACACGGTATTTCTCCCCCTTACAGCACAGCGAATCGCATGGGATACATGAATCCTCTGGTGGATTGCCGTTTGGAGTTGGGGCAACGTTTGTTGAATCGGGCGGATCGAAAACCGCATTATATGGCGGTACAGCGCATGCTGTCCGAAGAGCTCCCGGTCATACCGCTTTGGCACGAGCACTTGCGGGTGGTGCGTCAACGTCATATCAAGGGGTTTGTGCCATTGCCGCATCGTCGTTTGACCGGACTTCGTTCCGTCACCGTGGAGGCCAAAAGACTATGAATTTTCGGGGAACAGGTGGGGAGCGCTTTCGCAAAGGATTGATCCTGTTTATGGTCCTGGGCTTGGTGGGCTCTTTGCTTTCGGGGTTGTTGGGCTCGGGGAATGATCGCCTGGGCGCTGCGACGCATCTCCCTTCCGTTGCTCTCCTGCCCGTGTGGCCCGTCGACACGTCATCGGACGGACTGGCAGGTACGGAGTCCTTCGATACGGACGCGTGGGCAGGCAAGGGGGTGTTGATCACTTTTTGGGCCACCTGGTGTGGCTATTGTCGCGAGGAGATGCCCATGCTGGAGCGTTTGCACCAGCAATACAATGGCGACGACTTCGCTGTGGTGGGCATCACGAAAGAAAACAGCCTGAGTCGCGTTCAGGAGACCCTGCACAAGAAAGGCGTGACCTACAGCGTGTACCGCGACCTGGGCGGGCTGCATCGACACTTTGGCGTCGATCCCATTCCTTTCCATGTATTCGTTGGTCCCGACGGAAGTGTGGTCGGTGATGTGACGGGCAGGCTCGATGAAACCGATGCCCATGAACGAATTTCGGCCATCTTGACCCAGGTGGAAGCGAATCGAGACGAGCTCTAGGTTCGCGTACGGAGCGCGTTAGGATCGCAGTTGATGGGCCAACGCGATGGTGAGCAGGGCGGCGATGGCAGTGAAGGCACACCAAAAGGCCACTTGGGGCATCGTGGCGGCGATCAGCACCAAGAAGAACAGAATGTAAAAATCACGGCGCATGCAGAGCTTGATGGTGTCGAAAAAACCGCCACGTCCTTCGGCGGTGTTGGCGTGTTTGTTGGCTTCTTCGAACCACCATGTGAAGTCGAGCGCGTATCCCGATCGATATTTGGTGACGAGCTCGAAGTAAATGAACGACGTCGCCGTGAGGTACATCGCATACGCCAGAATGGCCGTGGTGGCGTAGATGCTTTCGCCGGTGGACGCGTGCAGCCCCAAACCCAGCCCGAGGATCATGGCGCTGTTCACCACATCATCAAAGACCGTGTCCAGCCATTCCCCGATGCGTGACGACTGAAACTTGATTCGGGCCAGCTCCCCATCGCACCCATCCAAGATCGAGCTGATGTGCACGGTCAAGGCGCCCAAGGTCATCATCCAGTACCCCCCTTGCGCGAGCATCCACGCGCCCACCAGTCCGACGACGCCAATGAAGACGGTCCATTGGTTCGGTGTGATGGGTGTACGCGCCAACAGGCGTGTGGTCAGCAACGACAGTGGGCGGTTCAACGTTCGACTGATGAGCCCATCCACCGACTTGCGCAAGGATTGGATCAAGGCGCGTTCCGCAATCCGAGACGACGCGTTGTCCGTCACATTGTGAAAGAGCCCCTCGACGGTCGTCGTCGGCAGATCTTGTCGTTGGATCCACGCGGCAGGGTCGGCGAGTAATTCCTCTGGAAACGACGTCAGGTCGCGTACTCGGAGCACGGGACTGTCCTGTGTTTCGAAAATTTGGTCCGGTGCGTCGGGCGCCAAGACCCTTCGCAGGGTATCGGGCGTCCCCACCAGTGTAGTCGGCATCAGGACAATCGCTTCCTGCGCTGGAGCTTCCGATGGGCTCAGTGGGTGTACTGCCTCCGCACCGTCGCGCAAGCAGGACAACGTCAGTCGGGTTCGAAGCGTCAGACCGAGGAGCTTCCGGTCGCCCGATCCAAGAGTAGGCTCGTATGTGTACACGGTAGGTTTCATGACGCTCTCCAAGGGTTGCCTACCGAATTCCAACGCGCGCTTCAACACAAATACGCCCTTGATAGAGTTGGACGATTATGTGGGCTCGACGATGGGATGCTGCGTGGAAGTCTGATACAGTGCGCACCGTGTTGAAGACGGCGACCATCGCTTTGGTTTGTTTTGGGCTCTTCGGGGCGACCTCGGGTGCGGCCTACACCATTCGAATCCATGAGGAATTGACCCGGCGATCGCTGTCGGACGACGCGTTCCTCATGCGTGGTCAGGGACTCATCGTCCCGGCGACCACAGCGGAGCGTACCCACTTCCGACGTTGGCTCTACGAACGGATGATCAACCATCCCGACGTGGCGATTCGAACGCGCGCTAAGAATCGATTCCCCACCGAGGCTGTCTTCACCGCTCAGGCGTTGCGAGCGCTCCTTGCCTTCAACATGGATCCCAAGAAGCACATTTACAGCATTGATCGCTCACACAGTGAAGCGCTGTCGGCTCGCGCCCTGGTCGTCGGTGGGTCGTCGATGCCGGATCGAGACGGTCGAAATCGAGCCCGCTTCGCCTTTGAAGGGAATTCGCCGGTCTTGGATAAGAACGGTCAGCCAGTCCCCCACGATCCATCCACATTGAACATGGGGCGTTCGGAAGGATTGTCGAGTCAGGCGCATGCTCATTACGGTCTGCCCGATTACGAGTTTTCCGATGATCCACAGGTCCTTAAAGAGCAGCCAGAACGATTCTTGCTCAAAACGGGTTTTCCGGACGGGCCGGTGTTGGCATTGGCCGCCGATATGGCTCAATTGCACACGGACATGGCCTTGTTGGCACACTTGTGGGGACAATCCGGATCCGATTATCTGTTTCGCACGTTTGCCGGGCAGTCCTTTCATTACCTGGAAGATGTGGGCAATCAAATCCACACTGTTCAGGTCGGGTCCTACGACTTCTTCTTTGATGCCAAGCTTCAGTATTGGTGGCGTGCGTTGATCACGGCCGGTGGATATTTGGGGCCACTGCGACCATTTACATCCATCGGGATCGACATTCTGACAAATCACCATGCGCTCATTGAAGAATTGACGGCGTTGCGCTTTTACGAAGCCATCGCGGGTCAGTCCGGCGACAAGCACATCGCCAAAGCGGTGTCCGAGTTGGCTATGGATTCGCCGGAGTATTCTGCGCTTCTGGACGACGCGCTGGCGTCCCAGCCGTCCCCGACCGAATTTGCGCGCACGCTCACAAAAACCTTGATAGAAGCCTCGGCTCCGGAAGGGGCACAGGCATACCAGTACATGAAAACCGTGGGGTGTGGGCGTTTGAGCATTGAAGGCTTCAAGGTTCCCAAAGATGGCGTGGAATGGGTCATCTCCGCCGACGAGTTGGTGTGTCATGCCGACGACGATGAGGGACGGAGTCTGCTGGAGGCGCTCTACGAATTGCAGGCCCGCGCCTTTCGTCGGGTGTCCACGTCGCTCCGCCGTTACGACCAAGAATTTGAAACCGTGATGAAACACAGGGACCGCGACGCGTTGATCAACGAGATCGTGGCCCGATTTGTTCGTGAACGGTTGGATCTCCTGGATGCCTCGGATGCGCGGCGTGCAGTCTATATTGCAGCTGTCACCAAGAGCGGATCCAGCGCAAACGGGGGTCATCATGACCCTCCGTGGCTGTACGGAGAAATCGGATTGATTGGCGTGCTCTTTCTCTGGTTCAGCTGGCGTCGTCGCAAACGGACGAAAGACCTCAAAAAAGACGTCCAAGATCCAGACGAAACTCCATTGTTGAGTGGAGAATCGACTTAGGTCTGACATATAGAAGGAGGAAACATGCCATGACTGGAGTCGTCCGAAGTCATGGCCGTCCTTCTGAGGTCATTTTAATTGTATCGGTGGATCGCGCTTCCGTCAAAGCAGACACTTGACAACTCCACGAGTTTATAGTGTTAATTTTATTACACAGCGAATGAAAGCAGATGAGAATTTTCGGGAAAACGCCGGGTTCATTGCGTCGTTCTTCGAATGTTTGCTCCATGGCGTGGGGAGACACTGGCTGATACGTACCAGATTGGCGATGTGGTGGATGGTCGCTACCGGATCCTCGAGCAGTTGGGCTCCGGAGGAATGGGCGGCGTCTATCTCGCGGAACAACTTAATTTAGGGCGGCAAATTGCGCTCAAAGTCCTTCACCACGACGCCGCATCGGATCCCATTGCGCGGGAGCGCTTTGTTCGTGAAGCCCGTGCGGTTTGCCACCTCAAACACCCCAACTTGGTGGTGTACTATGATTTTGGGACCGAATCGGAGACGGGACGACTCTATTTGGCCATGGAGCATCTCCAGGGGCGGAGCTTGGCGTCGCTGACGAGTCAAACAACGCCCATTCCCATCGACCGGGTCACCCACATCATTGATCAGCTCTGTGGCGCGCTTGCGGTCGCACATCGCGGCGGGGTCATACATCGGGATATGAAGCCCGGCAATGTGATGTTGGTGCGTCGAGAAAACGACAAAGACTTCGTTAAGCTCATCGATTTCGGAATTAGTCGTGTGCTGAAGGGATCGGAAACACCGGGTCAGTCCGAGATGGACTTGACCCAAACTGGCGTGTTGATTGGGACTACCGCCTACCTCGCTCCCGAATACATTCGCAATCAAGTGGTGGACGAGCGGGTGGACATCTACGCGTTGGGTATCATCACCTATGAACTCATCGCAGGCCGTCGACCCTTTGAGGCGGCTGATCAGATTCAAATGTTGATGAAACATATCCATGATGCTCCCATCCCATTCGATCAGTTGGCGGACGGTCGAAATGTCCCCGCCAATGTCAGTTCGGTGGTCCTGAAAGCTTTGGAAAAGGAGCCTGAGCAGCGCTATGGCACGGTGGACACGTTTCGGGCGGACTTTCGCAGCGCAGTAGCCTCTCTGTTGGACGAAGCTGCCATTGGCGCGACCATGCAACATCGAATACCCGAGTTCCTCATCGGTGCCGCAGATACCGCCGCCGAGATCGCTGCGGTGCCCTCCTTGGCCCTGCGAGACACTGGGCCCTCGCCGGTGAGCACGGAGCCGACGCTGTCGACGGTCGCTTTGGA
>CAUZBV010000061.1:0-11729 GCA_963578115.1 Myxococcales bacterium | reverse complement strand
TCAGCCTGCTCCAGCATATCGAGGAGTTGGGTTGTGATGACATCTTGCTGATGAATGCGCTCTACCAGAGCGGCGCTGGCGTCAAGCGGCTCTGGTTGTTGTCGTGTCGCTTCGTCGGGCGCTGTTTCCTCGGGTTCGGCATCACTGTCGGGCTCTTCGGTCGCGCTTTCGTTGTTGTTGGGCAGCGGGTCAACCGTCGTTGGTGGAGGTGATTCAGGGGGGGCTGACACATTGAGTATGGGTGGGTCCGGCAACACGGGCGCCGGTTTCGCTGCTTTATTGGCTGCGCTTATGTCCGTTTTTGGGGCCAGGGAGGCGCGCGCCACCGAGCGGACTGGTGGCGGGTTGATGCCAGTATCTCCTGAATGGCACCCACACAGGATCATGAGCACCGTCACAAAACCCAATCCGATCTGTTCTTCGAAGTTCCCGCTCACGCTGCACTGACCATAGTGAGCAAGTTGGCGTTCGGTCAAGGAAACACCCGCGTGGTTTGTGCTTGACAGGTCGAGGGTGTGACCATACTGTCCGCCCTTCAATGCCTTGCAAGACACTGTTTGATGTCTACTGAGGCAAGAGAAATGTTTGGAGGCACTGTGTTTACGAGGCGACCACGAAGCAACGACGGCGAACTTCGACCTTTGGAGGTTCACGTTGTCGATGGAAACGTTGATCGAGCCATTCGGATCCTGAAACGCGAGATGGGCAAAGAGGGCATTTTGAAGACGCTCAAACGAAAACGGTTTTACGAGAAGCCAAGTGACGCTCGGAAGCGAAAGCAGAGTGAGGCGCTGAGTCGTCTTCGCCGTTCGAATCGCCGTCGCACGCAATAATCAACCACTCGCCCTCTTCGGGATTCTTTCTCTATTTTCACACCATTTTTCTTTTGTTCCGTAACGTGTATGCGTTGAAGGCTGTCCTTGCCTTTGATCACGGGAAGCGATAGAACCCGCTCCATGCCAGTTCCTGTTGGGTATGCCGTCGCACGCATTGACTCCGTTGTTTCTACGCCTTTGCAGGCAGACGAGTGCGTGTACGGTGAATCACTTCATGATTTTGGGAAGAAATCAGGACGGTGTACAGCCGCGAGAGCTTGTGGATGTGGGGTGCTCCGATGATCGCGATCATCGCACGACGGCTGTTCTCGGCCCTCGTTGTCGTCTTTTGCGTGTTTACCATATCGTTCCTGATCATGCGTTCGGCTCCGGGCAGTCCATTCGATGCAGACAAAGCGTTGCCCGCTGCGGTGGTTGCCAATCAAGCCGTCGTTACCGGTATGGCCGAGCCTATTTCTGGCGCGCACACGGGGATGGTTTCCGAGGTTCGTGTTGAAAAGAACGACTCGGTACGGGCGGGACAGGTCCTGTGGGTGCTCGAGATCCACGGCGAGTCGGTGCCTATCAACGCCGAAGAGGATTTTGAGGTGTTTCGTGTTGTTGCCAAGCCCGGTGACCGATTGGCTGCGGGACAAGCGGCGCTCTATCGAAAGACCGGTTTTTTCCGCCAATACATCACGTCGTTATTGAGTTATGCCCATTTCGATTTCGGTACGACCTTTGATAGCCAGGGTCAACGGACAGTCCTGGAGAATATCAAAGAAACACTGCCTGTGAGCGCAGAGTTGGGGTGCTATGCGCTCTTCATCGCGCTTCTCGTGGGTGTGACAGCGGGAATGTTTGCTGGTTGGAAGCACAACACGATCCTGGATCATACGGTGATGTCTTTTTCAATGCTGGGTATCTCCATTCCCTCCATTGTCCTGGGCCCCGTGTTAATCTTTGTGTTCATCATTTGGCTTCAATGGCTTCCGGCCCATGGTGGGTGGGAGTCGGGTCTTTGGACCGGCTGGGGACAGAAAATCCTGCCCTCCCTGACGTTGGGACTTGCCTACGCAGGCGTGTTTGCGCGGCTCACTCGTGGCGGCATGCTCGATGTAGTCCGCCAGGATTTTATTCGGACCGCACGGGCGAAGGGATTGTCGAATGGCACCATTATTTGGCGCCATGCATTTCGAGGGGCCATCGTCCCGTCGGTGACCTTTCTTGGGCCGGCCGTAGCTCATTTGTTGGTGGGCTCTGTTGTGGTGGAAACCGTGTTCAATGTGCCGGGGATCTCCAAGTACTTCGTGGAGTCAGCGCTGAATCGGGACTACCCCATGGTGATGGGGGTGGTGGTGTTGTATTCCACGCTCTTGGTTTTGTTCAATTTGTTGGTCGATTTTGCGTACGCGTTCTTGGACCCGAGGGTGATCCTTGACTGACGAAAACCGGAAAATCCCCCAAGGAACGTCTCCTGCAGGAGATGCATGGCGACGATTTCGGAACAACCGATTGGCGATGGCCGGGCTGACGCTCGTGGTTCTGATGGCCGTGTTGGGCTACGGCGAGCCGTTAATAGAACGCTACGTCACGCACTTCTCGTATGAGGAGCAGCATCCTGAGTTCGCTCTTCAACCACCAGGGACCCAAGACATTTCACGGGATTATTCGAGCTTCGACGGTGAAGGGTCCCATTTTGATGCGTTGGACCGAAATGGAGACGGATTCATTGGTGGTGACCGTGAATTGAGAGACTTGTACTGGATCGATCGATTCTTTATGTTCTTGTTTGATGACTACGACGGTGTGTTGCCATTGATTCCAAGCGCGTCCGCGCCAAAGGCAGTGCTGAAACCGATCGTTGCCGCAGACAACCGCATTTCGTTCGATGAATTCCCAGTCGGGTTTCGACATCTCAACGCTCAGTTCTCCGCAGAGTTTTTTGACCACAGCGCCGACCGATTCGCCTTGGCAGTCCAGCAGGATACGAGTCGGTTGGAGGGGCTGGTTGAAGAGCGTTTTCGTGCATTGGGACTTCGCCGAGCGGATGTGTTTTCGCGCATTGATCGCGATGATGACAAGAACCTGACGCAGGATGAAGTCAATGAGTACCGGCGGTGTTTTCGGCCCTTTGAGAAAGGGGCCGAAGCGGTGGCCACCATGGATGTGGATGGAGACGGTCGCATTGCTCGGCATGAATTCTTGGGGGCGCCAGAGCTTCACACCTTTTTCTTGGGTACCGACCATCTGGGGCGTGATGTGCTCACACGGCTGGTGTATGGAGCGCGTTTGTCCATAACCATTGCCCTCTTGGCCACCGCCGTGAGCTTTTTCATCGGTGTGACCTGGGGCGCTATTGCGGGGTATTATGGTGGACGGGTCGACAACATCATGATGCGTACTGTCGATGTGATGTATGGGCTCCCCTTCCTTTTCATCGTCGTCTTGCTCATGGTTGTTTTTGGCCGCAGCACGATCAATTTGTTCATCGCATTGGGGGCCGTTCAGTGGTTGACCATGTCTCGTGTTGTCCGAGGCCAGATCATCACGCTCAAGGAACGGGAATTTGTCGAGGCCGCGGAGGTGATGGGCGTGTCGAGAATGCGCATCGTTTTCAGGCACCTGTTGCCCAACACCGTGGGACCCGTCATCGTCTATTCCACGCTCATGGTTCCGGCCATTATCTTGGAGGAGGCATTCCTGTCGTTCTTGGGACTGGGTGTACAGCCACCCCACGCGTCTTGGGGGCTGATGATTACCGAGGGTGTGCAGGTGATGGAGACGGCTGGGTGGCTGCTCTTGTATCCAAGTATCTTCCTTGGCTTGACGCTCTTTTCTATGAATATGGTGGGAGACGGCATTCGAGATGCGCTGGATCCCCAATTGGAACGCGATTAGAGAGGACCACTCTTGTCATTGTTGACCGTTGAAAACTTGTCCGTTCAATTCGACGCCCCGGAGGGTTTGGTTCGTGCTGTTGATGGGGTGAGCTTTTGCGTCAAGCCGGGTGAGACGTTGGCGTTTGTCGGCGAATCAGGCAGCGGAAAGACGGTGACATGCTTGGCGCTGATGGGATTGCTTCCTGACCGGATCGCCCGAGTTTCGAGTGGCACCGTGTTGTGGGAGGAAAAAAACCTATTGGAAGCTTCTCCGTTGGAGCTGCGTCGGATTCGGGGCAATCGGATGGCCATGGTCTTTCAAGATCCAATGACGGCTTTGAATCCGTACCTGCGAGTGGGAAAGCAGCTTACAGAAGTGCTCACAACGCATCGTTCGACGCCTCATGGTGAAGCGCTCTTGCAAGCCATCGCGATGTTGGAGCGCGTGGGTTTGTCCGATCCCGAAGGGACGGTGACACGGTATCCGCATCAACTGTCCGGGGGCATGCAACAGCGTGTGATGATCGCCATGGCCTTGCTGTGTGAACCCTCTTTGTTGATCGCCGATGAACCCACAACGGCGCTGGACGTTACGATTCAGGCCCAAGTGTTGGATCTCCTCAAAGAGCTCCAGCAATCCCTGGGGATCGCGTTGCTTTTGGTCAGCCATGATTTGGGCGTAGTTGCCGGTCTGGCCGATCGGGTGGCTGTCTTCTATGGCGGACGCATCGTCGAGACAGCGTCCACACTCGCGCTTTACCCGAAGCCGAGGCATCCATATACCCAAGCGTTGCTGTCGTCAGTGCCTCGGATGGACCGCGCGAAAGTGGACAGCTTGGAGGTCATTCCGGGTGTGCCCTTGCGCCGAACCGACGATCCTGTCGGGTGTGGGTTTGCACCGCGATGTCCCCATGCAATGGAACAATGCCGGTCCGAAAAACCGACGTTTTCTTCGTCTCCATTGGCGAAAGAAGATGTTCAGGTCGCGTGTTGGGTGTGTCCGGAGTACAGCTCATGAGCCACCCCTTGTTGGAGCTCCAGGATCTGTCCAAGCACTTTGCGGCACGCGGTGGCGATGTCAATCGCGCAGTCGATGGGGTGAATTTGTCGATGGTCCGTGGTGAGGTGCTGGGGTTGGTGGGTGAAAGCGGTTGCGGAAAGAGCACGCTAGGGCGCCTCATTGTGCAGCTGTTGCAACCCACCACAGGCAGGGTTCTGGTGGAAGGAAACGACCTGAGCGCTCTGTCGAAACGACAGCTTCGGTCTCTGAGAAAAAAAATCCAGATCGTCTTCCAGAATCCCTACGGGAGTCTCAATCCGCGAATGACCATTGGCCGTGTCCTTGCTGAGCCCCTTCGGGAGCATGGCATCGTTCAGGGGAGTCGGGCGATCGAGTCTCGTGCGCAGGAGTTGATGGAACGTGTTGGATTGGATCCGGACATGTTGCGACGATACCCCCACGAGTTTTCGGGAGGCCAGCGTCAACGGATCGGCATTGCGCGTGCTTTGGCGGTTGAGCCTGAACTCTTGGTGTGTGACGAGCCGGTGAGTGCGTTGGACGTCAGTGTCCAAGCGCAGATCATCAATCTTTTGGGATCGCTCCAAAAAGAATTGTCACTAACCATACTGTTTATTGCACATGATTTGGCAGTGGTGCGTCACATCTCACATCGTATTGCTGTGATGTACTTGGGAAAAATCGTAGAATTAGGGCCAGCCGATGAGGTGTGCACAACGCCTAGCCATCCCTACACACGGTTGCTTGTGTCATCGATTCCGGTGCCGGATCCGCTCATCGAACGCGCGCGCCGGCGCAGTGTCCATGTCGGTGAAGTGGTTCGTGACGCCAATCGCCCTTCGGGGTGTTGTTACCATCCGCGATGTGCCTATGTGCACGAAACCTGCACGCGCTCCGTTCCTGTGTTGAAACCGCTCGAAGACGGTCGTCGCCAAGTCGCGTGTGATCGCATCGAGCTGATCCCCCCGGAGTGATCCGCTTCTGGGTGCCCTTAGAACCGGTAGATCTCTTTAATCAAAATGGCATCCCGAACCAGGCGTTTCATGGAGTGTCGCCGTTGGGGTACCTTGGCGAGCTGCGCTATCGGTTCGGTGGACACCGTTGCGCTCTCCACCGTGGATAGGACGCGCGCTTTGCTCTCTTCGGCAAACACCAGTTCGGCGAGTCGTTTGGAGCCCAGTGCGTCAAATGACTCACTGATCATGCGCCGGGCCAATGAGCGGATGTCTTCGGCAACAATGGCGGCAGGCACCGCGTACGTCTCACCATCACTCAACGTGATGGCCAGGTCGTCATGACGACTTGGCGCATAAAACGATGTCTCTAGCGCTTCTGACAGTACATGTCCGCGTATCACCCACGGGATGTCTGCACCTCGGGCATGATTCGCGTTGGCGGCCGAGGTGATGGCCTCGAGGGCAATCTGGGCACGTTCGGGCATGAGAATCGCTGTAGAGACATCCGCAAAGACTTGAGGTGCCCATGCAGCATAGACGTGCTGGAATTCCTCGCGGGTCAGGTTGACTTGCGCCAAGATCTCCATAGACGGCCAGGCCGGGACCAACTCGATACATTCCGTGGTCAACTCTGGTAACCCGTCCAGCAGGGCTTGGCCGACCCAGAGTTCAGGTCGACCCCCATCCCGGATGACTTGCGTCTCCTGGCCGAGCCAGCGCGTGAGACTTGAAAGCTGGACACGCTGGCGTTGAACCGAAAAGACCACATCGAGGGACGGGCTCTGAATGGCTTCGGAGGCTTGCCATATGAGCTGTGCAACCTGCGGTTTCAGTACATGACGGACCATCGGTAGCGCCCAGCGGCAATGGGTCGGAAGCGTGCTGAGCCATGTTTCCAGACTCTCGATGTACTTTCCTAATTCATGGACGTGAGCCAACTCCTGCTGAGGCATCTGCGAAGTTGCCGAGGGGATTTCTACGTGTTCAGTAGACGGCTCTGATTTTTGCTTCTCCCGTCCTTTCCGGATGAGAGTTGCGACTAACCAGAACGCCCCAATGACGATCCATTGGATGATGTCTTCCATGTTCTCGCAGAGTGCTGCCACCGAGTTGACGGGGCAGGTTGGAGTGCGATTGCCATCTTGAGACGCCTCAAGAACTTCTTGGGCGCATGCGGATCCGGCCGCAGGATGATTCGATTATTCCGTGCCATCATCGTCCATGGTGGCGATTGAATCCCTCATTTTTGTGTCGGCCATGATGTTTTTGTATTGGTAATAATCCAACACCCCGAGATGGCCGTCACGGAACGCCTGGGCTATGGCCTTCGGCACTTCCGCTTCGGCTTCCACAACTTTGGCCTGCATCGCCTCCACCGCAGCTTTGTTCTCTTGTTCTGCTGCGACGGCCATTGCCCGGCGGCCTTCTGCTTTTGCCTGGGCAATTTGTTTGTCGGCTTCGGCCTGTTCCGTTTGGAGCTTTGCACCAATGTTGGTGCCTACATCAATGTCTGCAATATCGATAGAGAGGATCTCAAACGCTGTCCCTGAGTCCAAACCACGGGCCAAAACCACCTTGGAGATCTGGTCAGGATTCTCCAGAACGGCTTTGTGATTCTCAGCCGAACCGATGGTGGTCACAATGCCTTCTCCAACGCGTGCCAGGATGGTCTCTTCCCCAGCACCGCCAACCAATTTGTCCAGATTGGCTCGCACCGTAACGAGGCTTACAGCAGAGAGTTGAATACCGTCCTTGGCCATGGCCGTTACTTTGGGCGTGGTGATTACCCGCGGATTCACACTCATTTGAACGGCTTCGAACACATCACGGCCTGCCAAGTCGATGGCGGCTGCTTTGTCGAAATCCAAGGCGATGTTGGCCTTGGACGATGAGATCAGCGCATTGACCACTGTGAGGACGTTGCCTCCAGCCAAGTAGTGGCTCTCGAGTTCCTTGGTGTCGATATCGAGACCGGCCTTGGTGGCACTAATGCACGCATTGACGATCACCACTGGGTTAACGCGACGAAGACGCATTGCGATGAGCGTAGGAATGGATACGCGCGCACCCGAAAAAGCGGCGGCCAGCCACAATCGAATCGGTACGAAGTAAAAGAACATCAGTACACCGACAAACGCGCATACTAAAATCGCAACACTTCCAAATTCAGTTCCCATTAGGAATCTCCCTCATTCTCGAGAATTCGTTGAACAACGACACTGTTCTGTGCAATCCGCACCACTTCGACGGTGGTGCCCTTTTCGATGTACTCGCCTTCGCTGGCGACCACATCGAAGCGTTCTGTCCCAAAGCGGGCAATGCCCGATGGCCGCAGATCTGTTTCGGTCATTCCGCGATGGCCCATCAATTCGTCGGCGCGCTGGGGTAAATCCGACGGTTCACCGCTTTGCTTGTCTTGGAGAACCAGCCGTTTGGACAGGGGGGACCGTAGGAAGCCAAAGATGCTGAGTCCAGCCGCTAATCCTCCCCCAACAACACTCGTTATTCCCCACACAGGACCGTAATTGACCCACGAAATGTACATGCCATAAGCCATGAGTCCGCCGCCCATGAGACCCACCAGACCGACACCGGGGATCAGGACGATCTCAATGACCAACAAGGTGGTTCCCAACGCGAGGAACAAGATCGCGTAGACAGTGGGGTCCATTATGCCTCCCTCTTGGCGACGACAATGCGACCGGCACGAGCGTGCACGACGACCACCGACACGCCTTTGTCGATAAATTCGCCTTCGGTGATCACGTCCATGGTTTCCCCATCAAATCGAGCCTTTCCACTGCCGGAAATCGACGTGATGGCGACGCCAATTGCATCCACGAGATCCGTCTGGCCGGTTGAATCGTGGGCGATTTCAGAGATGTTCTTTGTCAGCACGAGACGGCTGATCAATGGGGCATTGGGGAGAAGACGGACGGAAAGGGCCATCAACACGAGGGTCAGAACGGCCGCGATGGCTGAGCGGCTCAATGCGCCGCCCAAGAGACCCACATCCCAACTAAAACCGATGTCTGCTCCGACCATTGCGAGCGTCATCCCAGCGACAAGACTAGCGATCCCCAGACTTCCCAGGATCCCAAAACCGGGCGTGACAAAAATCTCTGCGCCCAGCAAGGCCAACCCCAATAGCACCAAAATGATTTCCTCGGTTCCCACCAGGTCGACCACCAGGTGGCCACCAAAAAACAACGCAAGGCAGGTGAGTCCAATGGCACCGGTGACCCCAAAACCAGGGGAATACATTTCCATGAGCAAGCCCAGGAACCCAAATGTCATGAGCAGAGAGGACACGATGGGGCCCGTAAGAAATCGTGCAATTCGTTCGGCCCAATTGAGTCCTGGATGCTCCACCGAGGCATTTTCAAGGTGTAGCGCGGCCAACACACCGGAGATGTCTTTTGCCTCCAGATCAGCCACGCAATGCTCCAGAGCCTCCCGTTTGGCCAGGGTGAGCAGTTTTCCTTCGGAGATGATGCCCGCGATTTCCACGTCTTTGTCGACCATGGCTTCGGCAATGGTGCCATCTCGCCCTTTGGCCTCGGCGGTCGCGCGAAACATGGCTCGAACGGCCGAGACAAATTTTTCACCCACGGGCTGCGCTTCGCCTTGTTGTCCGATGTTGATGGGCGTTGCCGCGCCCATGGTCGAACCGTCGGTCACGATGATAAAGTCTGTGGCGTAGGCGATGAACGCGCCAGCACTGAGTGCGTGTGTGTCGATGAACGTGGCCGTAGGTACCTTGGACTTGAGCAGCGCGTCTTTGATCTGTTGGGCCGCGTCGAGCCGTCCACCGGGGGTATCCATATGGATCAGAACCAGCGCAACATCCGACTCTTGGCCCGCACGATCCAAAACCCGTTTCAAGAAGGGGGCAAGTCCTAAATCGATGGTTTCATGGACATCAATCCGGACAACTCGCTTGCCTGCACCGCCCTTCGGAGGTGTCATACCGTACCGGCCATAGACTTCTTGAAGCGAGTGCGGCGAGCAGACGTTGTCTGGAACCGGCACATGGTCTTGTTCCGGCTCGTATTGCCGAGTCTGTTGTACTTCCGTTTCACCTTGACGGCGAACACTGGTCTGGGCGGAAGCCAGTGTGACACCCACCAAGAGCAGTGAGGCCCAGAGCCAGGATGTCCGTATTGGATGTGATGTGCTCATTGAAGTTGGCGAAGAATAGCAACCCGTTTGCCCGAGGGTCAACCAGTGCCAAATCCAAGCGCTAAATGGGGGAGAAAAAAAAACACCCTCAGAGACATCTCTGAGGGTGTTTGATGCGAAGCAAAGGGAGGGCCAGCTCTGTGCATGCTGGTTGCTTGATAGATAAAGCAAGCCCCGTGCCAACACAAAATTACTATAATAACAAGTAGTTATATTAATGGCCGGTGTCAATAATTCGAGACAGCACCCGAATGAAGCTGTTTGGCGTCGTATTTTCTAATAACCATTGGATTGTATTGATATTTATCAGGTGATGGCCATGGCGTTCGAAGGTGCGGCCACGTGTCCTAATCGAGAGCGTGGGCCTTATTTCCAGAAATGAGGCGGACTCTTGTTGTACTGACAATATGGATTGTCAGCGTCAGCACCCTGTCATCGAGACTCGGGAGCACTCGCAGAGAACACGAAGGGATACAAAATGGTGCAGCCATTCTTCTGGGGGATGGGATAGGCCAGTTTCTTGAGCACACCAAAGATGCATCGGGTCACGTCGGTGCTGTTGAGATTGTCTTCGGTGACGCCGAGAAAGCGCGCTTGTCCCATCAAGTCAATGTGTATCTCGACCACCAATCGTCCGGCCAGCGTAGGATCGGCATACACGGCCTTTCGATAACACCGGACAATGTCTTCACGGTGAGGTCGCACGGTGGTCTGAACTTGTTCGACGGAACACGCTTGCCCTGGGCGCTGTGGGACGACACGTTCACTGGTTAGCGACTCCTCTTTCGTACGGATGGATTTTTCCGAGTCGGACCACCACGTGGCGGGCGGCCCCGTGGGCAACACGGACTTTTTCTTTTGGGCTTCCTTCTTACAGCCAGTTGTGCCGGCGATCGTTAGCCATACAGTGGCAATGACGAGCTGTACAGCCCATCGTTTGTGGCAAGAATGGTGCATGTTCGCACCGTACCGGCGGTGACCCGACGTGTCCAGTTCGCCAGACAAAGCCAATCCATTCACTGGTGGCATCGTCAGACGGTCGGGATCGCATTGTGTTCAGGTCGGTGGTGGTGTAGGTTTTGACCCATGCGGACCCTACTTCTCGGTTGTAGTATCATCATTGTGTGTCAAAGCGGTTGCCAAAAACAGGCCGAGTCGTCGTTGCAAGAGAACAACACGCCGCCTGCGTCCTCTCTTGAAAGGCAGGGGACGGCATCTGCTTCGGATCCCCTAGGGAAAACCGAAGAGCAAGCGCCGTCCATCAAGACGGTAGACCAGTCGGCAAAATCAGCGAGCAGTGAGCCCTCAACGCACAAGCTCATTGGTTTGGAACCCGATGGGAAGGAGGCCAAGGCGGACGAAGCCAAGGCGACCGAGGCCACAACCGATGAGGCCGCCCGCCCACCCCTCCCTGAACTCCCCGAACTCACCGATCAGCAAACACAGCGTGTGTGTATGCGGGCGTGCAACAAGACACACCAATGTGATTTTGTCCGAGAAGGTGTTGCGTTGTGTGTAACGCGCTGTGTGGCGGCGCAAAAAGCGGGTGACAACCGCACACTGTACCAAGAGGCCCGATTGTTTCGAGCGCAAGGTGGCTGTGCGGACAAACTGTGCGCTCGTTTTCAGACCTGCGTCGTCAAATCCCTCATGGGCCAAGAAGCGTTGGCATTGGAACCCGCTATGTCTCGGGACAAGACCGAAGCGTTCTGCAAGCCCCTGTGTGCGAAGCAAAAAACCTGTGAGCCGGCCTATTTTTCCAATCTTCCTGGGGGGATGGTGAGTTGCATCGCCAATTGTCAGCAGACGGCCATTCGACCTTCTGCTGCTGCTGCCTCTCAGCGGGTTATTATGCGGGCTGCATTCGACTGCATCG
>CAUZBV010000060.1:0-11738 GCA_963578115.1 Myxococcales bacterium | reverse complement strand
TTGAAGAGACCGCAAAACAACCTCCGAAACCGGTGGAAGCGACCAACGCACAAAGTCAGTTGTGGGTCCGACTGAACGTGCAAACCGAGCCGGTCGGTGCGTCTGTTCTCTGGAACGGAAAAAAAGAGGGGAGAACACCACTGAAGTTGCGTGTCTCTCGAAGTGATCAGGATGGAGTATTGACCCTGGTCCGCACTGGGTATGTGCCGCACAAACAGACCATTCGCCCCACAGAGCCGCAAACGATACGCATTTCTCTCAAGAAAAAACCAAAACGAATTCGACGACCACCACGAAAAACCCCAACCTACCCACCAAAGAAACAAAAAAATAGACGGTATGACCTTTTTTAGAGCCGGTTTAATTGTAGCGCTGTTCCTCTGCATTTGTGCACCAAAACCCGTGTGCGCGCAGCAAGATAAGCTGGCTTTGGCGCGGGTTCATTATGAGCGCGGTAAAGAGTTTTTTAAGCAGCGCAAGTATGACGAGGCGCTCGTCGAGCTCGAAAAAGCATACTCTCTCGATCCACGTCCCGAACTGATTTACAACTTGGCGAGAGTTCATGAGGAACGTGGGGATCTAGACAACGCCATTCGCTACTACAAGAGTTATCTTGTCAATCAACCTCGGGCCCCCAATGCGAAGGAAGTGCGACGTACCATTCGACGGCTGAAAAGTCTTCGGAATCGGGGGCGCATTCTGGTCACAACCAAGCCGCCGGGTGCCATCGTCAAAATAGACGGACGACGAGCGGGTATTAGCCCTACAAAATCGATCGTCGTCAGCAGTGGCGTCCGTCAAGTGCAGATCAGCCTGGCCGGCTTCTCGACGCACACTGAAAACGTCCTCGTGACCCAAGGACAGCCATCACGGCTCTCGGTCACGCTCAAACCAACATCTGATCATGTGGTCATTGAGACCACGCCGCCCGGCGCAATGGCCACGATTTTCCTTCCAAGCCCACGGAATCTCGGCACTTGCCCCTGCTCACTGCGCTTGTCGCCAGGGCGTTATCGCATGCGTGTGTCCATGCCTGGGTACGTCACCGCCAACTTTGAGATCGTCAAGAGCAAGGGACAACCCCTCCGCCAACAGGTACCCTTGGTCCGGGCATCCAATTTTCAAAACCCCACGGTGACAGACCCCCTGACCAACACGAACATCCGTCGCGATCCCGGACCGGATTACACAGAGACTGTTGGACCCACAATACAATCCGAAGCCACCGGCTGGCGTACATCATGGGGGTGGGCGATTGCCGGTACTGGCATGGCGTCCATTCTTGGCGGTGGCGCGTTCACGACCCTGGCGTTGGTCAACAAGTTCGAATTCGACAACGGCACGTATTACCGCCCGACAGAACAGCCCGAAATGCTGCTACGCCACGACATCACCCAACTAGAAGCGTTTAACCTAGAGAGTCAGGCCGTTCTGTTCATGAACATCTCGTATGGGCTCTACGCAGCCGGCGGTGCCGCGCTGGCCACCGGCCTCTTTCTCATCCTGACTGACGATGGAGCCGACGAGAGCCCACACGAATACTCCATGCGTTCCCTTCCACTTTTTACGGTCACGCCGGTTCCCGGTGGCGCCATGTTTGGATTCACCACGACGTTCAACTAATTGAACGCCCTACAGTGGCCTTCCCTCACAAGCTGTTGCATACTCCGAGCGAAGATGGAGGATCATACTCGTGTCGGAACAACCCAATCCGGAAACAACCCCTCGTCGCTCATTCTTGAAAAACGCGGTTGGATTTCTGAGTGTGGCCATGGGACTCGCCCTGTCTATTCCACCCATTGCCTACTTGCTGGACCCCCTTCGAAAGCGCGGAGATGGCTCCAAACAGGCTTGGAGTGCACTGGGATCCGTTGACAACTTTTCGCTACACACACCCACAAAGATCGCCATCTCCGGCTCACGCAAAGACGCTTGGTTGACCGAAACCGTGACTCTCGGATCCGCTTGGGTCATCAAGACCAGCGCCGCACCTACTCAGTTCACGATCTTGTCTACGATCTGCCCTCACCTAGGATGTTCGATCGTGGGTGATGACAAGGCATTCCGATGCCCATGTCATAAGAGCCGATTCGCGCTGGACGGCCAACGGAAAGCGGGCCCTTCTCCCCGCGCAATGGATCTCCTGGAACATGAAGTGCGAGATGGCGTGCTTTTTTGCCGCTATCAACGATTCAAGACGGATTCGGCCGAGAAAACACCCCTGGATGAGGCCTAACGCGTGCTTAGTCGTCTGAAAAGACTTGGCACCTGGTTCGATTCACGCACAGGCGCGCGCAAACTGATCGACGGGTTGTTGCATGAGCGCATCCGTGGCGGAGCGTCCGTTCGCTACACCTTCGGAAGCGCGCTGGCATTCACCTTTGCCCTGCAAGCATTGACTGGTGTGCTGCTTGCGTTTCACTTCAGCCCATCCACCACAGATGCATGGCCTTCGGTGTATTATATTCAGCACGAAGTGACCATGGGCTCTTTGATCCGTGGCGTCCATCATTTTGGCTCCAGTGCGATGATTCTTCTACTCGTGCTGCACATGGTACAGACCTTCTTACACGGCGCGTACAAAGCCCCCCGCGAAGTCAATTGGCTCAGCGGTCTGGCTCTACTGGCCCTCGTGCTCGGTTTGTCACTAACCGGCTATTTGCTGCCCTGGGACCAGAAAGGGTTCTGGGCCACACAGGTGGCAACCAATATCATCGGCAGCGTCCCCGGAGTGGGGGACACACTACAAACGGTGGCGCTGGGTGGCGTCGAATACGGCAACCTCACACTGACTCGTTTTTTCGCTCTGCACGTATTCGTATTGCCTGGAACGTTAATCGCGATCACCGGTTTTCACGTCATGCTCATGCGCCGCCATGGAGTGACTCCGAAACCGGGCCCATCCGACGAAGAGTTGGACCGCACGGCGGGTTGGTTTTGGCCCACGCAAGCATTGATGGACCTGGTGGTATGCATCGTGGTCTTGGCCGTTTTGGTCAGTCTGGCCTTGCTGGTCGGCGCTCCCCTGGATGCCCCTGCCGATCCTAGCAGCAATTACGAAGCTCGACCGGAGTGGTACTTCCTGTTTCTCTTCCAGCTGCTCAAGTATTTCGAAGGCCCAATGATGATTGTGGGCACCGTCTTGTTGCCCACGTTGGCCGGACTCTTTTTGGTCGCATTGCCCTTCTTGGACAAAGGCGAAGACCGCCGCATTCGGGCACGAAAGGTATGGACCGCACTCTTTTTTGGCGGAATCGCGGCCATTGGAGTGTTAACCGGCCTTGCTTGGCTAGACGACTCCAAGGACGAAGCGTTCTTAGACAATCAACGATTGGGTCAACGAGATGCGTGCGAAGCGATCGCGTATGCCGGCCTACCCTCCGGTGGCATCGATGCGCGGGGCAAAGTGGTTCTGTACGAAGGTCAAAGGCTCTTTCGGCAAAACCAATGTGTTGATTGTCATCGCATTGGCGCCGAAGGCGGTCAGGGAGAAACCAGAGGCCCGGACTTGACCGGCTACTTGGGGCGGCCGTGGCTGAAACGCTTCCTGAAGAACCCCTACGATGATGCCCATTATGGTCAGACCAAGTTGCGTCTTCGGGAAGACGATGGCAGCGAAATGCCCGTGTTTGACGACATCCCCGAGAGCGAGCTCAACGCCCTTGTGGAGTACCTAGCCAGTTTGAGTGGCGAAGCCTATGTTCCGCCGATTGAGCCCGCCCTCGCCGAGCAAGGACGAAAGCTCTTTCACAGTCCACCGAAAGGGGCTAGCGAATCGGAAGCCGCTCAATACCAAGGCAAGTGTGGCGATTGTCACTTCATGGATGAAGTACCGCGAACCCCCAACGTCGAAGACACCTTTTATCCCGACCTTACAGGCTTCGGGAGTCGGACCTGGCTGGAAGGGCTCATCCAAGATCCCTTGCACTGGCGATATTTCGGCGGTGCCGTCCTGGAAGACGAAAACGATCCGGAGAAACTGAATCATCTGGGCGATACAATGCCGGGATTTGATTTACTGACGGACGCTCAACTCGAATACCTTACGGCTTGGCTGGTGGAATTAAAAAACAACGATAACGTAATGGCTGTACAGAAAGAATGCCTCCTAAAGCACGAAGAGCCGTGATCGCCCTGGGGGGCAATGCCCTCCTCGGTAGCAGTGGCGAAGGACACATCGACGAGTTGGTCGCCGCTGCGATGGTGGCTGCCGAGTCGGTCGTCATGTTGCTATGCAATGGTTGGTCGGTGGTGATGGTCCACGGCAATGGCCCACAAGTTGGCGTGGAGTTGCTTCGCAGCGAAGAGGCTTCCACGAAAGTGCCCCCCTTCGGGTTGGATCTGTGTGTCGCCTCGACCCAGGGAACCATGGCCACGCTCTTGGAGATGGCCATTCGCAATTGCATTCATGGCAAAAACATAGAGAACGGTCATGTCGTCTCCGTGGTGAGCCTCGCGGTGATCGATCCCAATGACCCTGCGTTTGCGCGACCCTCCAAACCCATTGGATTGTTCTACTCACGCTACCGGGCCAACCAGCTCAAGGGAGAACTGAAAGCGAAAGGCTGGGACATCCGCGAAGACAGCGGGCGTGGATGGCGACCCGTCGTTCCTTCTCCCGCTCCCCAGGAGTTGCTTTCAATGGCAGCGTGTGAGCGCTTGCTGGACGCCGGGTTTACGGTGCTGGCCGGGGGCGGGGGGGGCGTTCCCGTCGTTCGAGACAGTGAAGGTCAACTGAAGGGAATCGAAGCGGTCATCGACAAGGACCGAACCGCCGGGCTGATCGCCCGGAAACTCCAATGCGAACTCTTGATCTTCCTCACGCCCGTCTCGGGTGTCGACTTGAACTATGGCACCACATTCGCAAAACGACTGCGCGCAATCACCACAGAGCAAGCATCGCAGTATCTCACGCAGGGACACTTTGCTCCCGGAAGCATGGGACCCAAGATTCAAGCCGCTGTGCTCTTTGCGCAAGAAGGTGGAACGGTACTCATCACATCACCCAGTCGACTACGATCGGCGATGGCCGGACACGAAGGGACTCGCATCAAGGGTGGGAAACCTTCGGAATCGGCTGGCCAAGCTGTACCAAGCCTGCTAGTGGAAGACGAGTCGCTGGAGGAGGATTCATGACCGTTCGACATTTTTTATCGCTGGACGACCTAAGCGACGAAGAATTTCGGCGCGTTCTGGATCTCGCAGCTGAGGTCAAAACGAACCCCGAAGGCTATCGACAGAGCCTACAGGGCCAAACCCTGGCGATGATTTTCCAAAAGAAATCAACACGGACCCGCGTCTCTTTCGAAGTAGGCATGTTTCAGTTGGGGGGTAGCGCGCTCTTCCTGGGAGCCAGCGACATTCAAATCGGCCGCGGAGAGACCATCGCGGACACCGCCCGCGTGCTGGGCCGATATTGTGATCTGATCATGGCCCGCGTGTACGGACACAAGGATCTTCTGGAATTGGCTGAGTATTCGCCGGTACCGATCATTAACGGGCTCAGTGACGCCTTGCACCCCTGCCAAGTCTTGGCCGATCTGCAAACCATCGAGGAACAGTTCGGACAACTCGCTGGACGGACCCTGGCGTACTTGGGAGACGGCAACAACATGGCACACTCGCTGATGCTGGGCTGTGCTCGAATGGGCATGAACGTCCAAATCTGCACGCCAACAGGCTACGAACCCAGGGAAGAATACACGCGAAAAGCACAGGCCTATTGCAAGGAGCGCGACACCTGGCTGCGCGTTGTCACGGATCCTGCCGAAGCCGGTCGAGACGCCGACGTGGTCTACACCGATGTCTGGGCGTCCATGGGCCAAGAGGCCGAGCAGAAAGAGCGGTTGCAAGCGTTCGAAGGTTTTGAAGTCAACGACGCTGTGATGGCAAGAGCCAAACCCGGTGCAATTTTCATGCACTGCCTACCCGCTCACAGAGGCGAAGAAGTGAGCGCCAGTGTGTGCGATGGAGCCCAATCGGTCATTTTTGACGAAGCCGAGAATCGCTTGCACGCCCAAAAGGCGCTCATGCTCTTCTTGGCTGGCAAAGCCGACGCGTGACTTGGTCGCGGTCTCCAAGGGCCTGTGAGATGAACCCATGACCACTCGCAGCGGATTGGATAGTTTGGTCAACGAAGCGGCTGACCGTGTCCGCGGTCGAAAGCTCGGCGTGTTGTGTCACCATGCATCGGTGACCCGGGATGCCACGTTCATCGTCGACGCCCTCCGCGCGGCGGGTGCGAACGTCCTTCGTATTCTTGGCCCGGAGCATGGTCCATGGGGCACCGCTCAAGACATGATCCCTGTGTCCGGTGGCCACGATCGCTGGACAGGGCTAGAGATGGTCAGCTTGTACGGCGACAACGAAGCATCGCTTCGCCCATCCACGGAGGCATTGGCTGGACTCGACGCGCTGGTCATCGATCTTCAAGATGTTGGCGCCCGTTATTACACCTATGCACAAACCGCCGCCTATGCCGTTGAAGCGGCTCAATCGGCGGGCATCGAGGCCATCGTCTGTGACCGACCCAACCCCATCGGAGGGCTGCTGGTCGAAGGAAAGACACTGGAAACAGGCTGTGCGTCCTTTGTTGGGATGCATCCTGTGCCCCAGCGTCACGGTCTCACGCTGGGGGAGTTGGTCCGTTGCTACACCAACGACGCGGTTACCATTGTTCCCATGACGGGGTGGCACCGCGGTCTGTGGTACGACGAAACGGCATTGCCTTGGGTCCCACCCTCGCCGAATATGCCCACCCTAACGACTGCCGCCGTCTACCCGGGGATGTGTCTGCTGGAGGCCACAAACGTCAGTGAGGGTCGAGGCACAACAACCCCTTTCGAAGTGTTCGGTGCCCCGTGGATGGATCCATTTCGATTGGCTGAATCCATGAACGCGTTGGATCTGCCCGGAGTTTGCTTTCGACCCCACGTCTTTCAGCCGACCTTTCAAAAGCATGCCGGAGTGGAGTGCGGCGGCGCACAGATCATTGTGCGCGACCGAAACGCCATGCAACCGGTACGAATGGCCATGGCTCTGCTATGCTGTATCCGTGCCCACTGGCCGGAGGCACTCCGATGGCGCACGGAAGAGTACGAGTTCGTCACTGACCGACCGGCCATTGACTTGCTCATGGGAACCTCCTCGGTTCGTGAGCAGATCGATAGCGGTGACCCATGGCAGACGATCGTCTCCGACTGGGAGGCAGACGAAGCGCGATGGATGAAGACACGAAACCAATGGTTACTCTATGAGTAACGTTGCGATATTTGGCGGCTCGTTCAATCCCCCCCACCTGGGGCATGTGTATGGGATCGCAACCGCGCTCAGCTGCGCCGACGTGGATATGGTGTGGCTCATGCCCTGCCATCAACACGCATTCGCAAAAGATCTGGCGTCCTTTCACCACCGCCTGGCCATGTGCAATGCCGCCATCGCCCCCTTCGATCCAAAGCGAGTTGCTGTCACTGACATTGAGTCCACATTGGAAGGGGAAAACCACACAATCGACACCCTCCATGCGTTGGAACAATCCCATCCAGAACATCGTTTCTCCTTGGTCATCGGAACGGATATTTTGACCGAACGGGCCAGCTGGAAAGACTTTGACACATTGGAGGAGCGCTACCCGTTTGTACTGCTCGGACGCCAAGATCATCCAACCCCTGCCCATGTCTCGGTCAGCCCGCCACTCCCCAACGTGTCCTCCACCGAAATCCTCCACCGGATCCATGGGAACGAAGCGATCGGTGACCTCGTCCCAGCGGCCGTGGCCCAGTACATTCAAGACCAAGGGTTGTATCGATGACGCGGGTTTTTCTCTGGGGAGCGGGTCGGTGCGGCCGATGCCTAGGGGCTACACTGGCTGAATCGAACCACACGATTGTGGGGAGTTGGAACCGTACACAGGAGGCCGCTGAACGAACACCGCATATGCCGTGGCCAACATTTTGGGGTTCGGACATTCCGGCGGCACTGTCCGAAGCCGAGGTCGTGTGGATCACCGTGGTCGACGCGCACATCGCCGCACAAGCCGCGCGGGTTGCACAGCCCCACCACGTGCTCCTCCATGCGTCCGGCGCGTTGCCCGCGCGTGTCCTTCGGCAATCGCCGAACACACCACGCTCTGTCGCCAGTTGTCACCCCTTGCAGAGCTTCAGCAACGTAACCGTACAGACCGATCCGGTGGGCCAGGTTCGACGCTCGACCTTTGGGATTGAAGGAGAAGACCATGCGGTGAAGACGGCACAGGTGATGGTCCAATCCATGGGAGCCAACACGTTCGTTGTGGCGGATGAAACATCCAAGATGTTGTATCACGCCGCCTGTTGTGTCGCCTCAAACACCATGGTGGCGCTGGCCGATCTGGCGGTCACTCTCTTTTCTGAAACAGGGATGTCTCGTGAGAAGGCCCTGCACGCCTTGGCGCCCCTCATGCAGGGAACCGCGGACAATCTCAGCCAAGCTCAAGAGCCTCGTGATGTGTTGACCGGCCCCGTGCACCGTGGGGACGTCGAGGTCATTCGGAGCCACATCAGAGCCATCGCTGAGCGATGTCCTGACATGTTGGACGCCTACCAACAAACCATTACGGACACCCTCCGGCTGGTTCCGGGTTCAGCGGCTCACGAGGCCCTCAGCGGCGACGGCGACGAACGATAGCTTGCTACCGAAACAAAGCACCCAACTGACGAAGTTGCACCGAGAAGTCTCGTCGCGCTGCCGGGGTTGCGAGCAGCTGAAGCACCACTCGAAAACGAGAGGTGCCATAGCGTATACAGGCCTTTCGTTCGGCCGATGAGAGTTTCTGGTGCAGCTCGAACGACATCCGCTTCACGTTCTGGATGGGACCTCTTGCGGATTGCAACCAATCCGCGAAGCGCGTTTGCCGCTCTTCGGTAGAGGGGGTTTCCTTTTGCTTGGACCGGGTCAAAATGGCCACTCCTGCCTCCAAACGCTTGGCAACCGTGTCGATCAACGAACCACAACGCTCTGGGCGTTGGGGCTCGGCCTTTCCCGTGCGCTTGACGGACTCCCCCGGAACCGACGCAGAAGGCGGCGGAGCAGCCACCAACGCCAGAACGAAAATCACAGAAATCATACGCGTCTCAATCCCAACTTTTCGATGCGCCGATACATGGTGGCTCGTGACACCCCGAGACGACGACTCGCCTGAACCAAATTGCCATTACAGACGTCCAACGCACGTTGAATCAACAGGGCCTCAACATCCCCCATTTTGGGAATGTCCCTTTCCTCGCGGACCATGGAATCCATCCAAGGACCCCATCCTGGAAAGGACCTGCTGTTGGGGATGGAGGTCGGGCGAAACGACGCAAGAAACGAAGTGGGTAAGTCTCCCATGGACACTTTGGGGCCGCTGCATACCACCGCCGCGTGGCGCATAATATTCTGAACTTCCCGCACGTTTCCAGGAAAGTCATGTTGCGTGAGCATCTTGAGCACGTTGGGCTCCACACCATCGATTTCCTTCGACTCCTCGACGCTGAAGTGCTTCAGAAAATGATGCGCCAAAATCAGTATGTCCCCGGGGCGATCCCGCAGTGGAGGCACATGGATGGGCAAGACCGCGAGACGATAATAGAGATCTTGGCGAAAGCGTTTCTCTCGGACTTCCGTTTGTAGATCACGATTGGTCGCACAGATGATTCGGACATCCAGCGGTATGGGTCGACTTCCTCCCACGCGTTCGATCTCTCGCTCTTGGATCACGCGCAAGAGCTTGGGCTGAAGCACCAAGGGAAGCTCGCCCACTTCATCCAAAAAGAGGGTGCCGCCCTCGGCCAACTCAAATTTTCCGATCTTTCGCGCAACAGCACCGGTGAACGCGCCTTTTTCGTGACCAAAGAGTTCACTTTCCAACAAAGCCTCTGGAATCCCAGCGCAGTTGACGGTGACAAAGGGCTTGTCCCGCAGCGGGCCCCCATCATGGAGTGCACGTGCGACCAGTTCCTTGCCTGTACCACTCTCACCAGAGACCAATACGGTCACTCGGCTGCCTGACGCATGCTGCATCATCTCAAACACCGGTTCCATGGCCGGCGACGTACTCACAATGTTCTCAAAGGGCCGTTGTACGCGCAAATCATCCGAAAGTTCACGTAGCTGTCTACGAAGCGTCAGCTTTTCTACGGCGTTCTTGGTCGACAGATATGCCCGCTCCAGCAGCGACTCGTCTTTGTTCAGAAAATCAAAAGCGCCTTCCACCGTGGCCTGCCAGGCCATGTCTACTGAGCCATGCGCAGTAATAATGATGATAGGCACGTTGGTGTATTCACGCTGAATGACGTGAAATAGGTCCAAATCCTCATAATCCGGTAATTTGAGGTCCAGAAGAACCGGGCCCTCGAATCCGTCCGCAAGCAACTGGAGTGCTTCATCCCCAGTGCCTGCCGAGCGCGTCTGAAAACCAAACGTCGCCAAATGGGTTTCCAGCAACCGCACAATTTCGGGGGTGTCGTCTACAATGAGTACAGGGTATTCGTACGCCACGACGCCATCGTAGCAGATCAAGTCGACGGGCGGCAGCATTCATCCATGGAACAGTGACCGTGCGACAAGTTACCCATCCGAAATGGAGCCCGATTCCCTCAGCGTCTGGAGCTCCTCATCGGACAAGCCAAGTTCTGAAAGTACCTCTACCGTATGTTGTCCCAACGCGGGAGCGGGGCCAATGGCGTCGGTTGTCTCTGAATCGACGATAGGCAGTCGCAGCTGCGGTATGGGTGCCTCTCCGGAGAATTGTTCCAAGTCAAAAAAGAGTTGGCGGGCTTGATGCTGCGGATGGGCGACCACTTCGTCCAACTCCAGGACCGGCTCGCAACAGGCGTCGTGTCCCGCTAGACAAGCCTCCCATTCTGCCCGAGTGCGCGTGAGAAAGAGCGCCGACAGATCCTTCTTGAGGTTGTCGTCCTGCCCATACTGACGCGTCTTCCACTCGGGACGATCCACCGCGTCACAAAACGCGTGAAAGAACTTGGGCTCCAAGGCAGCCAGCGTCATATGACCGCCATCGGCCGTTTCATACACCTGATACGACGCCACGCCACCGTTCAATTGGTCCTTCCCTCGTCGCGCGGGATCGTCCCCGGCCAGATGCCGTGACAGGGTGAGGAAATTCATCGCCACAGACCCTTCGGTCATGGACACGTCGATGAACTTTCCCTTGCCCGTCTTCTCGCGTTCGACGAGCGCTGAGAGCAAGCCCACCGCACCAAAAAGACCGCCACCCGCCACATCGGCAACTTGCACACCGGGCATGATCGGTGGACCATCTTCTTCACCGGTCTGGCCCAGTGTTCCGGACAACGCAGTGTAGTTGAGATCATGACCGGCTCGAGCACGGTACGGCCCCGTCTGGCCGTAGCCGGTGATGGCCACATAAATCAGCCTCGGATTGTCCGCCTGAAGCGATTCGTGTCCCACTCCCAGTCGGTCCATGACGCCGGGGCGAAACGACTCAAGGAGGACATCTGCCTCTTTCACGAGTCGCCGCAGCGTTTGAACACCCCCGGGTGTCTTCAGGTTGAGTACAACGCTTCGCTTGCCTCGATTGAGCGCCACAAATGCGGTGGACAGCCCGGACCGAACCGGAGGTACGTAGCGAACCCAATCCCCTCCTTGGGGTGCTTCGACCTTGATCACATCGGCACCAAGGTCGGCCAATATGACGCTGAGAAAGGGGCCTGGGAGCAGTCGAGTGAGGTCAATCACTC
>CAUZBV010000059.1:0-11753 GCA_963578115.1 Myxococcales bacterium | reverse complement strand
CCTCTTTGTCTTGGATGCCATGTACTGTGGCGGACCAGAGGACCCCTGTGCGGCATTTTGGCGTTCGAAGGACGGGGGGTTGACCATGGAGCCAGGGATGCCGCCCACCAACAATGGATCCGGTGCGGGGTCCGTCATGGCCGCCAGCCGTCTCAGCAGCGGAAAGCTCTATGTCAGCGGCGGTGAAGACACGATTTGGGTCACCGGCACCGATGGTGACCAGTGGAGTCTGTTGCCGGCCTCCGTACCCACGGGGCCCAAGAGCATCGGGGGTATCACCGTGGGTGAGGACGAGACCCTCTACGTGGCGACCGCCACGTCCGCGGCCGGCGGTGAGTGCAATCCAGCGAACAGCTCGTCGGGCTGCACCTATCACGGGGGCCAGTTCTATGTGTCTTCCGACCAGGGCAAGAGTTGGCTGAAAGGGCCGGACTGGATCCAAGGGGGCAATGGAAGCGGCTGGCTCGCCATGACGACGGCCAGCTACGCCAAGAGTGTGGAACCGCCTGCCGGTGGTGGCGAGCCGGCGCGCTATTGGCGCTTGTTACAAAACTCGAGCGGTGCGCCCAACTGGTTTGTGGCGGAAGTGGAATTGCACGAGGATGCAGTGGGCGGTTTTGACGCCACCGACGCGGGCGGCGTGGCCGATGCGGCCTACTACGGCGCGAGTGATCCCAATCAACCGTTGGCCAAGAACGCGTTCGACAACAACGACGATCCCCAGAACAATTGGGCGCTTTGGTACACCAGTTTATGCTGCACCCCCAAACCCATTGGTTCCGATTGGCTGAGCTTTGACTTTGGGGAAGGCAACCTCAAGGTCATCAACAAGATCCGCATCAAACAGTACGAGACGGACAACACGGGGATCTGGATGTACACCTCGCTGAAAGTGCAGTCCAGCCTCGACGGTGTGACCTGGACCGACGAATGGGTGGCCAGCGATCTGCCCGAGACCGGCGTTTGGGGCGAGAGTGTTCGGCCGTAGACCTCGCTTTGAAGGGCAGGGCGGATCTTCTCTGATCCATTCCAGGTCCGTTCGCAACACAATCCTCACAAACGCGAAATGAAACTGGTCGAGAGCATTCGGTGAGGAGGGCTCATGCGTCGTGTGGTGTGCGCAACAATGTTGCTGTTGGCCTCTCTGGCTTGTGAAACCGACACGGCCCCACCGCCCGACATTGGGGTGGTGCCAGCGCAATTCGACGCGATGGCCCCAACTCCTCCCGCAAGTGATGTGACCAGCATCACAGACACTGTCGTGGTCGCCGATACCATTCCTGACGCCGTCGTGGCCGCCGATACCATTCCTGACGCCGTCGTGGTCGCCGATACCATTCCTGACGCCGTCGTGGCCGCCGATACCATTCCGGACACCACGGTTCCGGAGCCTTTGGATGCGCAGCCACCGACGCCCGATGCACCTTGCCCCCCTGGCTGGCAGGGCCCGCAATGCGACGAGAACATCAACGAATGCCTGGATGAGGCGTTCCAGCCCTGTGGCGAGAACGCGCTGTGCAACGATACTCCGGGGAGTTTTACCTGCGTCTGTGCTTCCGGGTATGCCGGGGATGGGCAGACCTGCGCCAATATCGATGAATGCGCGGACGACACGTTGAACAATTGTGCCGAGGACGCTCTCTGTACGGATCTGATCGGTGACTACGAGTGCGCATGCAAGCCGGGTTTTGCGGGGGATGGGATGTCGTGCGTCCCCATGGGCTCTTGCCCCACCGCCATTCCAGTCGTTGGGCTGCCCTATTGGGACCAGGGTACCACCGAGGGCCAGGCGGATGATTTCGACATCCCCAACCCAAGTCCCAGCGGCCTCTATCAGTGGGGCGAAGGGGTTGAAGATGTTGCCTATACGTTCGTCCCGGTGGTGACCGGGCCGCACACCATCCGAGCACGAGCCAGCAGCTACTCCAATTTCTACGTGGCCACCGACGGTGACGATGTGGAAGGGACTATGGTGGGATGGGCGGAGTTTGGCGATCCGGGCTACGAGCTGACTTACGACACCCAGCTCGACCTGACGGCCGGGGTGAGCTACTGCCTCATTATCGACGGGTTTCTCATGAACGGCTATCCGTCCTTTGACTACCGCGTGGAGATTGGACCCGGTTGTGCGCCATTGCCCTTGGGTCTCTGCGGGACCAACGCGTGTGGGGAAAAGTACGGGTGTCCTGGGGCGGATGTCTGTGTGGGGACCCAGTGCTGCACCCCTTCTTGTGCACCCAACACCTGCGGGATGGACAACGGGTGTGGTGGCACCTGCAAATGCAAAGCCGGCGACTACTGTTACGAGGGGGGCGTGTGCGGGCCAACTTGTGATTTGCAGAGCTGCAAGCCCCCCGGCGCGTGGTTGGACTATTGCAAAAGCTCCCTCTGCGACTCGGTCCTGGGCTGTGTGTATGAGAAGGTGGAAGACGGCTCATGGTGCCCCGATTATGACCTGGGACAATGCATTGTGGGCAAGACCTGTCAGCAGGGCGAATGTGTCGGTGGTGAGCCTTTGATTTGTGGCGACAAACCCTACGAAACCGGGGATTGCGACGACGTGGACCAATGCATCACCTGGACCCCCTTGCCCGCCAAGCCCGCGTATGACAATGACGGCGACAAGGACGGCTATCCTGAGGACCAGTACAACTTTTCAGGCTCGGACTGCAACGACCAGGATCCCGACATTCACCCCGGGGCTGTGGAGTTCTGTGACGGCTTGGACAACGACTGCAACAAAAAGACGGATTTCAATTGGTTGGATTGTTACACAGGACCCTTTGGAACCCTCCTGGTGGGGGAATGCAAGGCGGGCATCCGTTCGTGCGTCGACGGGACCCTGACCGATTGCTTGGATCAGGTCATTCCCCAAGAGGAGGTCTGCGGCGACGGTTTGGACAATGATTGTGACCATGCCGTGGACGAGGGATGTCCTTAGGACTTGGCCTCATGTGCCGCCACGTTGGGCTCAAAGAGGAACTGAACGAGCACGCCATCGGGATCGTGGGCGTAGAAGGAATAGCTGTCGTCCCCGTGGTGCTTGCGCTCTTTGGCGATGAAGATGTTGGCCTCCACCAAACGCGCGTAGACCGTGTCCACCCCTTCCACAGATCGGTACAGGAAACCCATGTGGTCGAGGTTGCCGCCTTCAAAGTCGTGATTGGCGGGCGCTGTGTGCAACGCCACATTGTCGGCCCCCGACGAGAGATAGACGTTGTCCGGATCGGGAACCCATACCGCCTTCATGCCCACCAGACCCTCGTAAAAATGGCGTGTTGTGACCATGTCCTTCACATGGAGCGCCACGTGACGCATGCCGAGGAGCTCGTTGCTCACGGTGTCCCTCGTTGGGCTGCGTAGAGGCTGGGGAACCGTGCGATGAGCGCGATGGCGTGTTGCATCTCTCGGTCATCCACGCATTCGCCGATCTTGTGGGTGTTTTGCTCAATCCCCGGTCCAAAACCGAACATGGGCGGGTGGGTGTATCCACCGGCTGTGACCCATTGCTTGGCGTCCGGCACGGTCATACCCGGGTTGGCCGCCGGCAACGGATAGCCCACGCCGTCGGTGGAGAAGATCCATCCCCCAATGCGGGCTTCTTGTCGGAGCATGCCCTGGGTACCGCCGGCGGGAATGGTGGGGCCGACCACCGCCTGATACGCCTCTACGGCGGTCCCGATGACCCCGTGGCTCTCGGGGGTGGTCCAACCGGCATAGACGGCTTCGTTGTCGGGGAGCGCACCGCGCCAAGTGGGCGTGGAATAGGTGGGGATCCCCACGGTGACGGTGAGGCCCGCGCTGCGTGCGTCCTGAACCGACGCGAGGCTCTCGATGTCGGCCAACGCCGCCTCCGGTGCCTCGCCCGCGGTGAGCCGTCGATCAAAACGCACGGTGAAGCGCTCCGGTACGGCGCAATCGCTCGGCGTGTCGAGCTTGGCCCAGGAGGCGGTGCGTGTCCCGCGGCCCAGAAAGGGGTCGGTCAAGAAACCTTCGCCGCTGGCGTTTCGGTCCGCCGCTTCTTTGACGATGGCGCCGGCATATTCCAGAGGGTTGAGCCCCTCGTGGGGCATGGAGCCGTGGCAGCTGCGCCCAGTGACTACCAGCTCGATCTGCATGCGGCCCCGTTGGCCACGGTAGATGGCGCAGGCCCCATCCGCAGCGTCGCCGGTTCCCTCGGTGAGGATGACCACGTCGGGGATTTGTCCGGGCGACGCGTCGGCCAGCGCCCGCCGCATGATATGCATGGGTCCGCCGCCATCGTTGTCTTCTTCGGCCACGGTTGCGTAGCTAACCAGGCGGACACCGCGAAGAGATCCTTCGCTTCGAAGCTCATTGAGGATCTTGGTGGCGACCACTTGGCAGATCACCCCGGCCAATTGATCGGCGGCTCCCCGACCCCAGACCAAGTGATTCCACTCGTCATCGTCGGGCAAATGGCCCAATTCCCCACGCAAAAAATCGCGATCGAGCGCGTCGGCGTCCACCAGCCCGTCGTAGGCGTCGATGCCGCCCGTGGCCTCCAGCCAGTGGGATCGGAGGGCGTGGACCGTGTCGGTGTGGCCATCCAAGAAAACCACCACCTTGTCGTCCGTTGAGACGCCGTCGGTGGGGTCCTCCACGCTCCAGCGCAGATTGCCAAAGGCATCAAAATCCACGTCCTCGGGATTGGCCACGGCACCGATCTCCACGATGCGACGCTTGAGGTATTCCAGGCGCGGCCCTTCGTGATTGGATAGACCGCAGGAGGGGTCGCCCCCGTCGTCGGGATCTCGATCCACATAGTCGGCGGGGATCCGGATTACCTCCTGAAGCAGCTCGACCGCCAGGGGTCGATAGGCTGCCGCCAACTCGATGATTCGTTCGTTCAATCCCATGCTGGGCGCTCCATCTTGTGTTGTGGGTCGGGTCTTGACCCCACCCGCCAAGAAGGCAAACCTACAAGACATGACCCCAATTGACCAGCCCCCAGCGAAAAGCGGCGACGTTGCCCCTGTTGGTTCCTGGTCCCTGGACCCGGGTGCCACCTTCCTGAACCACGGCTCGTTTGGGGCTCTCCCAGTGGCCGTCAAGGAACACCAGGAGGCGCTTCGCGACCGTTTTTCGGCCCAGCCCGCCGCGTTCTTTGCGTCGGTCTTGGACGGGGAGTTGGATGAGGCGCGCTCGGTGCTGGCGGCGTTTGTTGGAGCCGATCCCTCCGACTTGGTTTTTGTGCCGAACGCCACCACCGGTGTGAACGCCGTCTTGCGCTCACTGACCTTCGATCCGGGGGACGAACTGGTGGTGACCAATCACGGGTACGCCGCGTGTGAAAACGCGCTCCAATTTGTGGCCAAACGTTGGCAGGCCAAGGTGGTTGTTGCGAACGTCCCCTTTCCGATCCAGTCGTCGGATCAGGTGGTCGCTTCCGTGATGTGCGTGGTCTCCGACAAGACGCGCTTGGTGCTGCTCGACCACATCACCAGTCCCACGGGCCTGATATTTCCAATCGCAGGACTCATCGCCACCTTGAATGAGCGTGGCATCGAGATCCTCATCGATGGGGCTCACGCGCCCGGCCAACTGGATTTGAATATTCGATCATTGGGTGCCACGTACTACACGGGCAATTGCCACAAATGGCTCTGCGCGCCTTCCGGGGCGGCCTTTCTGGTGGTTCAAAAAGACCGGCAGGACGTTATTCACCCCGTCAGCATCGGGCACGGGTATGGGAAGGTCCGATCGGGGCGAAGTCGATTCCACGAATCGTTCGATTGGCCGGGCACCGATGACCTTACGGCCTATCTGTGCGTTCCCAAAGCCATTGAAACGGTCGGGGCCATGCTGCCCGGCGGATGGCCGGCCGTGCGAGAGCGAAATCAGGCGCTACTCCTGGCCGCGCGTGAGATGGTGTCCATCGCGTTCGGAGCCGGCCCAACCGCTCCAGACGACATGATCGCTCAGATGGCGTGTGTGCCCTTGGCGATGGACGAGGGCCGCAATCGAACCTGGCATGGGGACACGGGGCCGGTCCATGAGTGGCTCTGGAACACCCGCCGCATCGATGCGGTGACCGTGCCCTGGAGCGGCCCAGATGAGGTGTATCTGCGCTTGTCCGCCCACCTCTACAACAGCCCGCCCCAATATGCCCGTTTGGTGGAGGCGTTGCGGGAATTTGGACACATACGCTAGCCAACGGTTCAGTGTGTTTTCTTGCCGAAGTGCGTATATTTGTACGGGAAAGTCACGATAAGCGAGGTGAGATGGATTTGAGCAACACCATGGGTGGTTCAATATCCGGCATGCGCGCCGCAGCCAAACAAATGGCTTTGTCCGCACACAACGTGGCGAACGCCCAAACCCCAGGGTTTCGGGCAGAGCGCACGACGATTGAGGAGCTACCAAGCGGAGGTGTTACTGCCTCCGTAGAGCCAGTGGCTGTGGCCGCGTCGGCCATCTCAACAAGCCAGAGTCTGTGGGTTTCCAACGTGGATTTGTCACTAGAGTTCATCCGTCAGACGCTGGTAAATCAAGCTTGCAAGGCCAGCAGCGCCGTCTTGCGTAATGCGAATCAAGAGACAAAAGACATCCTCCGGCTGGTGGCCTGACGGGCCAATCCCATTTCCCCCCCACTTTGACCTTTGTGAGCCGTCTTCGGGCGGCTCACTTTTGCCCAAAAGGGGATCCAAACATTGTGCTGAGGCCCTCCCTCATTGCATCCGGTGGCCTTGCGTGCCATGGTGTTGTGCGGAGAGTGACGCTCTTGGGTTCCCACAAAAGGGGAGGGCGACCAGAGCCTCACGCCTACTGGAACCATGCGAATTTGTTACGTCACGGATGAACGGTACCCGAGCGGCGAAACGGACACCCAACAGGTGACCATGACCATTAATGCGCTCGCGCATGAAGGTGTGGACATGACGCTGGTGGTTCCGGCCTTTCCTGCGGCCGATCATCCCGAGGGTCAAGAGGCGGCGATACGGTCCTATTATGGGGTTGATGGACCTTTCGAGGTGTGGCCTGTGCGAACGGTCCATCCTGCCCGACGTGGATTGGTGAAGACTCTTCATCCTTTGCCGGCGTTTCGTCGGGTGAGCGCCGCCAACGCGGACGCTGTGTACAGCCGAAACCTTCAGATCGCATTTTCGGCGGTCGCCCGTGGGTTTCCGACCATGTTCGAAAGTTATCGGGTGATTGACCGTCGCTATCCGCGGATGGCCCGTCTTTTTGGACGGCTAAGCCGCGCGAAGAATTTTCTGGGGGTCATTACCCATTCCCAAGTGAGCGCGGATGGGTTTGCCCGGGTGGGCGTCGAGGACGAGAAGATCCGTGTGATCCACAATGGTTTTTCCGACGCACAAATGCATCCCCAACTTGGGCAGGCCGAAGCGCGGAAAGAATGCGGGTTGCCAACCGAAGCGTGCATCGCACTTTACACCGGCCACATGAATCCCACCAAGGGCATCGACGTGTTGGCCAAGCTGGCCGCCCAAACACCGAACATTCAGCACGTCTGGGTGGGCGGAGAGACCGGACGCGGTACGGAATACGCCGAGGAATGTTGCCGATCGGAAGGGGCCGTGAACGTGATCTTGCCCGGATGGGTTTCACCCCCGGAGTTGAAGGCCTATTTCTACAGCGCGGATATCCTGCTGATACCGCCCACATCGAAACCTTTGAGTGAACACGGAAACACCGTACTCCCTATGAAGACCTTCGCGTACATGGCCGCTGGGCGGGCCATTGTAGCGGGCGACCAGGAGGACATTCGCGAGGTACTGGAGCACGGTCGGAATGGCTGGCTTGTGGAGCCGGGATCCATCGAGTCCGGCGTGGAAGGCTTGAAAGCGTTGGCAGCGGATCCAGCCCTGCGCGCCCGACTGGGTGAGACGGCCGCCAAGGACTCAGCGGGATACACGTGGAGGGCACGCGCTAAGAAGATCGAAGCCTTCTTTGACGAGCGTTTGGGTGCGCTGGGTCGCGACTAGCCCTGAACTAGGCGACCAGAATGGTCTCGGCCAAGGCCGAATAGTCCTCGTATGATGTGGTGCAGGGTGGTCCATCGGCATGGAGAACCTCCGCGGCGCGTCCCCCGGCTCCCAGCCGAACAATGGTGGATGAGCGGGTGCCGTACCCCATGGCGGAGGCGTGAAGGCAGGTCCCGGGTAGAATGCTCGGATCATGAACTTGCAAGGCGGCCTGGAGGGTCGCGTTGGCGACAGCATTGGGATTGTCCACCCAGCCAGACGCCTTCTCCATCAGGTGGCTGCGCCGCGCATCGTGGGCCGCGCCGAGACTCCGTTCTGTGAACGCGTGAACCCCGGGGACCAGCTCCTCACGGCAAAGGGTTGCGCCGTCGTTGCACACGCACCAGGCGCTTTGCCGGTCCGCGAGAACCAAGTGAAAGCCGTTGTGGTCTGTCGGCGACTGGTCCGCTATGGCGAGGGCCGCCTCTTGGGCGTTGGGAGCGCCCAGCGCGTCCAGCACAAGCAGTCCTCGGGAGCGCCGTGAGGGATCATTGGGGGCGCCGAAGCGGTTGGTGATCCCCACAAAGAGGCCCTGGCTGTTGATCCCGAGCCAGGTGCCACCGGCGCGGGTATCGATGGGGGCCAAGACCGGGTAGGGACCGTCGTTGCGCACCACCGGGGGACTTGCCGGCCGGTCCAGGAACTCATCCCGGTTGGCGGCCACCACCAAGGGTGTGTCGGGCCATAGGCGGGTGAAGAGCAAGAGCGTGCACATGGGCGCATACTGACACAGATGGGCGGTGATGGTCATCCAGTGTGTTGGCCTTGACGACCGTTCATGCTCGGGATAGGACTGGAAACCAGCGAAGGAGGACGAATCCAATGGCTGGCATCGATTGGTATTATCACCGCAAGGGTTGACTCTCGTGCGACCGTGCTCAGGAGTTCCTGGCACCCCACAACATCTCTCAACCGGTGCTGACGGACGCTCGGAAGGTCAAGCTCGGCGCTGACGACGCGTTGGCGTTGGCACGCGACTCCCGGGAATTGTATGTCGCGCGTGGCAAGAAGTTGCTTCATTTCCGAATGGACGACGACTCGGTCAACGACGAGGAGTTGCTCAGTGTCCTGCTCGGTCGAAGCGGCACCCTCAGGGCCCCAGCCATCCGAGTGGGAGAGAAAATGGTGGTGGGCTTTCACGCGGACGCGTACACCAAAGTACTGGACGTGTAACGAGACAGCGAGGGAGTGTGCGCTGGATGGCCTGGACCCTGAAGAAGCACTGGGAAACCGTGGCGGTGGTGGCCATTCTTGCCATCGCGAGCATCCTACGAATGGGCAGTTTGGGGCTCATGGAGTTCAAGGGCGACGAAGCGGTCGCCTTGCAATTGGCGCTCCCCATTTTTGAGAGTGGTCAGTGGCCCCAGATCGGCCTGATGAGCTCCGTGGGTGTCCACAACCCGGCCTTCTTCATGTATTTGCTGGCGCTGCCTATGTCGCTGTCCTTTGATCCCATCTGGGTGACCGGATCGTTGGTGGGATTCCTCGGCGTGGTGGCCGTGGGATGGACCTACTGGGTGGTGCGGCCGCGGTGGGGGGTGGTGGCCGCATTGGTCGCCGCATTGTTCTTTGCGTGCAGTCCCTGGGCGGTTCTTTACGCTCGAAAAATATGGGCCCAGGATGTCCTGCCGGTCTTCTGCGTTGCCTTGCTTCATGTCCTCTTGCTGGTACGCGAGCGTAAGAAGACGTGGTGGATGGCCGCGGTCCCGCTCCTTTTGATCGTGATGTGGCAGATTCATTTCTCTGCCGTGGCCCTCTTTCCGGTGGCAGGTCTGGTGGTGTTGAGCCGTTTGCGCGCAATCCGTTGGACGGCGCTCTTGGTGGGCGCGTTGGCCGCCGTGATGACCTTGTGGCCCTACTTGGACTACCAGCAGGAGCACGGATGGGACGATGTGAAGGGGCTGCAAGCCTTGGCGTCCGGCAGCAAGCCGGACGGGAGCGAACGCCCAGCGAAACCCGACTTCAGTACGGACTCCTTCCGTCATGCCGCAGGTATCAGCGCAGGGACGGACCTAACGTACGCTCTGTGCCGAAAGCCCGGACAACCCTGTCCCTCCGAGGACGCGTTCCGAAAAAAGTACAAGCCCTTCTCCCACGTGCTCCAACGACTGGCGGGGGGCGTCGGTCATGTGCTTCTGTGGGGTGGTCTCTTGGCGTGTGTGTGGATGCTGATCGCGTGCGCACGACGTCAGGCTGGGTTTCCCTTCCTCGCTTTCGAGGGGGGGATCCGTGGGACGGGCGTGCTGGTGCTGTGGTTTCTGGGGATCTGTCTCTTCTTTATGGGCGTTCGGTTGGAGCACACGTACCCTCACTATTTCATTATTTGTTATCCAGTGCCTTTTGTTTTGAGTGGGATCGGCGTCTCGGAGCTGGTGCGCCGGCTCCCGCGCCAACGCTTTGGGCCCTTGATGGCGGGCGCGTTGGTCGTCGTGGCGCTGGTGGGCTACACCCACACGTTGGTCATTTTCCGTAGCTTCTTGATCGAGTCCGGGGGGGCGGAAGGCGATTACGGTGTTGTGTATACCCACAAAGAAGACGCATCTCGTTGGATCGCTCAAAACGGTCTCAGAATGGATCAAGTCCCCTACGACGTTCGCACGTTGGTGGACTTGGCGCGCGGTTGGGGCGGAGCGGAGGTCATTCAGGGCACGGACCAACTCGACCCCGCGCTCGAAGCACGCTACGCTCGGGCGGACGTGTACAACACCATCCGAAACCCTCATGCCCAACGCGCCCAGTGTGCCGCTGGATGGCGTGAGTTCGGACCCTTGCGGGCCTGTCCGAAACCATGAGTAGAGTCCGTACATTGTCGCTGGGTGACCGCACCTTGGTCGCGGTGCTCTTTGTGGTGTTGGCCACCTTCTTTCCGTATTTTGAGGACATTCATTCCGCCAACGAGCTCAGTCGCTTGTACTTGACGAACGCCATCGTCAGCGAAAACCAGGTGAGCATTGATACGTCGTTGGATCATCTGGGAAACATTCACGACAAGGCCTTTCGGGATGGCAGGCATTACAGCGACAAGGCACCTGGGGTGTCCTTCTTCGCGGTTCCCGCTGCGTGGGCGTATCTGACCCTCTCGGATCGGCCCACCCTCGAAGGAGAGATGCGGCTCTTGCGCCTCTGGGTCTCCGTCATCCCCACGATCTTTCTATTGATGGGGTTGCTGCGTTTTCTGCAGACGTACATCACCGACTCAAGCCTTCGGCGGCTTCTGGTGGTGGCCTATGCCTTGGGGTCGTTGGCAACCACATACAGCATGCTGCTCTTTGGGCATCAATTGAGCACAGTCTTAGTATTTGGAGCCTTCATGATTGCGCATGGCGCCAAGCCGGATTGGTCCTCGCGGCGCGCCATCATCGTCGGTGTGATGCTGGCGGCGAGCGTCTGTGTCGAGTATCAAAATGTGCTCTTCGCCATCCCTGTGGCGCTCTATTTTTGCACGCGTGTGCGGTGGTCCCCGCGCGCCATTTCCCTGGGTTTTCTCGGTGCGCTCCCCTTGCTGGTGGGGTTGGGCTGGTACCATCAACTGGCGTTTGGAAGCCCCTTTACGACCGGTTACTCTTTCCTCACGAGCTCCTTTAAGGAGGTCCATGAGCAGGGGGTCATGGGCATCGCATTGCCGAGCCTGGATCATCTGGCCTTGAGTTTTGTGAGCACCCGGAAAGGGCTCTTTTGTTTTGCGCCCTTTTTGGTGTTGGCTCTTCCGGGATGTTTGCTGCTGGGCAGGGCCGCCGGGACCGGCAA
>CAUZBV010000058.1:0-11837 GCA_963578115.1 Myxococcales bacterium | reverse complement strand
GCATTTGATGCCGTGTGTTGCAGCATCATCGGGGTGAATCCCCATGCTGTGGACCACATTCGGCTCGTGTCGGAGCGTGGATACGGTCCCATCAATCTGGACCAAATCGACGTGACCGGCGACGTGACGTTGCAAGAAGCGCGCGACCGCTGCGATGGATTTCGAACCGGTCTCATTCGAGTCGAGAACTATTTCAAAGGGAGCAAGATCACGGCGTATGCCGGTCCTCCGCCCGAGCCGGAGCGAACCGATTATTGTTGGGGTGGCTGCCCGGGCGCCATGGAAGAGGCCATCGAGATCATTCGACAATACGATGCGAAGGCCGACGACGACATGAAGCCTTTTACGGTTGTCTTTGGTGCCTACGAGGGCCCTATTGAGGCCGAGAAGGATGAAAAGGTCATCTTCATTGGTGATTGCGCGCGTTGGAAAGGTGAGATTGGCGGTCAAAGGGTCTCTATTGAGAGTCTGTACAAGGATCGTGCGCATTTGGATCCACACAAAGCGCATACATCGGGGATCTATAGCAAAATGGTCTCCGTATTCAGTCGCTTATTCCGTGCGCGAAAGCAGCAGGTGGTTCGGGCGAAGGGTTGTCCGGTGAGTGTGGCAGAACAAGTCCTCTTCATCACCCAAGTGGGCAAGACGAAGAACCCCTATTTGGATCTCCGAAGCGCGATTCGCTTCAATGCGGCTTATTTCATGTGGAAAGCCCTCTCGTTTCTCCGGCGATTGGGGGGGCAGCGCTATCAGATTCGGGCCTTGTCCGAATCGGAGCGTGGGCGAGCCCCTCACGGCGCGCCCCCTTCGGTCCTTTCAGACGAGAAATCAGCGGTTTCGAAGGTCGCTTCTTAGTTCGGGTCTTGACGGCTTTCGTGTCTCGTCGTACCCCGAGAAACTCAGAATCATTCGCAACAGAGGGATAGAACATGCGACGGATTTCCACCCTGGTTTCCATTTTGCTCCTTTGGGTTGCCATGGGAAACGTCCGGGCGGAAGCGCCTGCGCGGGATCACGACATCACCATCGACGACTATTTTAGTCTGGCCATTCCCATGCAGAGCGCTCTGTCTCCCAACGGACGCTACGCGGCGTATGTGGATTTGCGATGGGAGCCCGAGACTCGTAAGCGCAACGGTGACATTTGGGTGGTCGAGGTGTCGTCGGGAAAGACTCGCAGACTGACGTTTGACAGCGCCTTTGATGGGTACCCTCAATGGAGTCCCGATAGCCAGCGCCTCTATTTCAAGGGTTCCCGCACGCGCGAGGGAAAGAAGGCTCCTTACAATGGAAAGAGCCAAGTCTGGCGAATTGCCGTCACGGGCGGGGGGTTGGCGCCGGTGACCCGTCTATCCAAGGGAGTGACAGCCTTTGAGCTCTCTGCGGATGGTCGGGCGTTGTACTACGTGGTGGGCAAGAAACATGTGGACGAGGAGTGGTCCGCACTTCGCAACGCTCATGCGCTTCAATACGGTCATGGCGTGGCCACGTATTCACAGATATGGAAGCTCGATTTGACGACGTGGCGTGCGGAGAAACTGGTGGATGACAACCGGGTTTTGGTCGCGTTCTCCGTGTCGCCCGATGAGCGCCGAATTGCGATGATTACGCGCCCGACAGAGGCGCTGATCAGCAATGAAGGACAATCGAGGGTGGACATTTTTGACGCCAACGCCCACACAATCACGGCCCTGCCCGACACACTCTGGCGCGCCGATGCGCCCTCGCCCTATGGTTGGTTGGATTCGCCCGCTTGGTCCCATGACAATGGTGCGCTGGCCTTCACGGTCGACTTTGATGGGTATCCCTCCGAGTTGTTCGTGGCGAACTTTTCCACGGACGCGCCGACACTCCGAAAGATGAAGCGTTCGAATGAGGAGACGGTCAGCGGCGGAGGGCCGGTGCATTGGCGCGGCCGCTCTCACGATTTGATGTACCTGGCCGAAGACAAGGCACGGGTTCGCGTGTACGTGATCGAAGACGCCACCTCAAAAAAACAGAAGAAGAGTTATGCGGTCACTGCCGGCGACGTGGTTGTGAATCATTTTGACGTGAACAGGGCGGGGTCCAAGGTGCTCACCATTATGGCCAGTCCTACCCACTTTGGCGATCTATTCTGGTCGCCCATTCGACGGGGCAATCAACGACACAAGCAGCTCACCCGGGTGAACCCGCAGACCGATCGTTGGAAGCTTCCGATCATCAAGGATGTGACCTGGAAGAGCCCCGATGGGACGTCCATTCACGGCGTGTTGGAACTGCCGCCGGGGCATGAGCCCGGCCAACCTCTGCCCATGGTCGTTTATCTGCACGGCGGCCCGGCCTCTTCGACCAAGATGCGCCTGCAATTTTGGAGTTATGGCCGCACGTTCATGGCGGCGCAAGGGTACGCACTCTTTGCTCCCAATTATCGCGGCTCCACGGGCTTTGGCGATCGTTTTCTAGTCGATCTGATCGGCCGAAAGAACGATGTGGATGTGGCGGATATCTTGAGCGGTGTGGACGCGATGGTGGCACAGGGAATCGCCGATCCACAACGCTTGGGGGTGATGGGCTGGAGTAATGGGGGGTATTTGACCAATTGCGTGATCACCAAGACCACCCGTTTCAAGGCGGCGTCGAGCGGTGCCGGTGTGTTCGATGTGGTGATGCAGTGGGGCATCGAAGACACACCGGGTCATGTCATCAACTATCAGAAGGGCTTTCCTTGGAATCGTTCCGAGACCATGCACAAAGCCTCTCCCCTCTATTCGGCGGACAAGATCCGCACCCCGACGATCATTCACGTGGGTGAGCGCGATCCCCGCTGCCCTCCGGAGCATAGCCGCGCATTGTATCGAACGTTGCGCGAGTACATCCGTGTACCGACCGAGTTGTTGGTGTATCCGGGGGAAGGACACGGCCTTCGGAAAGGCAAGCACCGGTACGCGAAGATGGCGTGGGATGTGGCGTGGTTCAAACGATTTGTGCTGGGCGACGATGGGAACGACCACAAGAAGAAGGGGTCGTCGGAGCCATCGGAAGCCAAGGAATAGCCGGATGGTATGGGGAGCGCTGGCGTCCGGACGCGCCCTTGACAGTCTCTCATGGAGGGTTACCTTTTCAGGGACGAGTTTAGATCCCCAATTCGAGGAGTTCGACCGTGTTGTACTTTGATCCTTTGTACTTTGTGATTGTTGGGCCCGCCATGCTCTTGGCGTTTTGGGCGCAGTTGCGTGTCAAGGGGGCGTACAAAAAGTGGAGCAAAGTGCAGAGTCAGTCTGGGATGACCGGTGCCGAGGCCGCACAACGGATGCTGGAAGGCGGCGGTGTTCGAGATTGTACGATCGAGCCCGGCAAGGGGTACTTGACCGACCACTACGATCCACGATCCAAGACCCTGCGTTTGTCCGAGGACGTGTATCATGGGAAAACCGTGGCGGCTCTGGGGATCGCGTGTCATGAAGCGGGACATGCATTTCAGCACGCGGAGGGGTACACCATGCTGACGGTGCGTTCCAAGATTGTGCCCTTGGCCAACGTGGGCTCATGGATCGCCTTTCCCATGATCATCTTGGGTATTTGGCTTCAGATGATGCACTTGGCGGTGTTGGGCGTGGCCGCATTTGGTTGTTTGGTCCTCTTTCAACTGGTGACCCTTCCGGTCGAGTTTGATGCGTCCAGGAGGGCCAAGATCGAACTTCAGCGCCTGGCTATTTTGCGCAACGAGAACGAAGTGCTGGGCGTGGACAAGGTATTAAACGCTGCGGCGATGACCTATGTAGCGGCCACCGTGACGGCTGTGGCCCAATTGTTGTATTTTGTGTACCGGGCGGGATTGTTCGGTCGCCGGTAGGCCCCAAGGGGAGTTCAGGAGAGGTTATGCAGGCCATTTGGAGTGGTTCCCTCACCAAGATGAGTGTTCAGGCGACGGATCCTGTGACCTACCATCTCACCGATGGCTATCATGGAGTGTCTGAACGTGCCGACGATGTGCACCTCAATCCACTCATCGGTACTCGGTTGGCGTTGCGCTACACCGGTCACATTCAATGTGTCGCGTGTGGTCGAAAATCCAAGAAGACCTTCGGCCCCGGGTATTGTTTCCCGTGTTTCCGGTCCCGTCCCGAGGCGGACATTTGCATCATAAAACCGGAAAAGTGTCACTATTTCGAAGCGGACAATCCCTGTCGTGACGATGCATTTGCCCAATCCCATTGTTTCCAACCCCATGTGCTCTACGTGTCGGTGACTTCCGGCGTAAAGGTGGGGATCACTCGCAAGGTCAACGTGCCCACTCGTTGGATCGATCAAGGCGCTGTGCACGCGATCCCCTTGGCCCAGCTGCCCAGTCGGCGCGAGGTCGGTCTTGTGGAAGTGGAGCTCGCACAGGAGTTTGCGGACAAGACTCATTGGGCCACGATGCTGCGAACCCGAGAGCCCGATGTGGATCTGAAGGGCACGACCGAGGCCGTGATGGCGCGTTTGGAGAGCATGAAGGTGAGGGGCGTGTTGCCTGAAGGAGAGCGTCAGCAGTACTCCTTCCGTTATCCCGTGGAGAGTCTGCCCGAGAAGGTGAAGAGCCTCAACTTGGACAAAACGCCTGACGTAGAAGGCACTTTATTGGGTATCAAAGGCCAATACCTCATCTTCGATACCGGCGTGATCAATCTGCGAAAGTTCACCGGGTATCGTGTCGAGGTGTTCAGCGACGCGGCATCGTAGCCATGGGGGAGCACGCAATGCCTGTGGAAGGCGAACCACAGACGATTCCCCTGCAAAAATACCTTCAGCGACGCGGCTTGGGGACAAAACGAGCGGTTCGGGACCTCATTTTGGCGGGACGTGTTCAGGTGGATGGTGCTGTTGTGACCCGTTTTGCGGAGCCGTTGGGACCTCAATCGGTCGTAGTGCTGGACGGGCAATCGATTGAAAAGAGCGCCCCTCGAACCACGTACCTCCTGCACAAACCCAAGAAACACCTGTCCCAGCTCGATGACGAGGGCGAACGGCTGGGCTTGGGACGGTATGTGCCCGCAGACAGTCCCATTGTCTTTCCAGTGGGCCGTCTGGATTTCAACAGCGAAGGCGCTCTGCTTCTGACCAACGATGGCTTGCTCGCACGACGGATCCTGCATCCTGATTGGGCCCTGCCGAAACGCTATGGGATCAAGATCCGTGGGCACTTGGCCGAAGACGATCCAGGCTTGGCGCGATGCAGAGCAGGAATGACCGTGGGGGGAACGACGTACCTGCCGGCGGATGTCGAAATAGCGGTGTATCGCACCCGATCGACCTGGGTTCACATGGTCATCAGAGAGGGAAAGAATCGCCAACTTCGTCGCATGTGCGCCGCCAATCGACACCAAATTGTCAAGCTGCGTCGACTGGCCATCGGTCCTGTCGAATTGGGTGACCTCAAGCCTCGATGTGTCCGACGGCTCGATCCCGCCGAAGAGGTGGCCTTGTATGAGGCCCTTTCCCTGCCGGTTCCAGCCGATTGTTCGGGGTGGGGCCCCGGGTTCCCACTGGAGAGGGCTCCGCACCGATCTCCCCCCACGGATTAATTGTTCCCCGACGTCAGCAAATAAAAACACAAGTAATTACAGGCCCTTGCACCTTCCCCAAGAGGTTTTTGTGGGTGGGGCCTAAAAGTCGGCACGAACCCTGCTTATGGGGCGTGCGTGAAACGCGAATGGACCATAAGGAGTCGAGCGATGATGTGCCGAATTGCAATCTTGAGTTTGGTGGCCGCCATTGTGGGGTGCAACGCAGCACCAACCATATTCGATCCGGGCAATCCCCACCCATTCACGGTGGTCGATGAAGGGAAAGGCGACAATTACATCAGCACCAACGCACGTGAGTATCTTCTGACAGGTGTGGCCAATGCGCAATTGCCTGACGACTACGACACCTTGGACTCTGAGGCCCAAGAGCAGAAGCTGAAAAACACGGTCAATTCCCGGATGAACGCGGTATCGCGCGCCATTCGAAAGCACATTGACGGTATCCTTCGAAACGCCAACAACGGAATCACTGGCGAGAAAGCTAAATATTTCACGTACTTCAAACGCAACCCATTCGACACAGGGGCTGTGGACGTATACGCCGATGGCCAAGTCCGTTTTCCCTTTGAGATGGAGATGGTTGGCAGCCCCTACTTGATGAGCGTTGTGGCTCCCGATGATGGGTTCGAGCGCTCCTTTACCGTCACCGTCACCTACGGGTATGGCCCACTTGTTGGCACAGGGAATTCAGAAGAGATCGCCGTTTTGATACAAGGCAGTGAGAGCCGTGACGCTTTTCCAAAATACAATGAACTCTTCTCCGATGGTGTGTTCGACATCGCCATTCACGTTGGTGGGGATTACAACACCGAGCGTTTGGACCTCGATACCGCAAAATGGGTCACGGAACATCTTTTGGAAAATGGCTGGGAAAACCCGACCGTGACGTCGTTTGATGATCTTCGCATTGATTCGCCGCCTTTTACACAAGCCCTTCATGTGAACGGTATTGATGTGGAAGTTCGGGTCTATCTGTACCACTCGGACATGGTGGAAGCCGCGGAAGAAGAGAAGCTGAGCGAGGCCATGAAAGAGAGCTTCGCAAACCGCGACGTGGTGATCTACAGCGGTCACGCGGGCTCCGGCGCGGGCTTCATCTTGGACTACCAACCCAAGCATGAGATCAAGGCGGCGGATTTCGCTACGCTGGATCTGCCCGAGAAGTATCAGATCTTCGTGTTTGACGGGTGCCGAACCTACCGAACGTACGTGGACGACATGTTGAAGAATCCGGCCAAGACCTTCGACAACGTGGATATGGTGTCCACCGTGAACACCACACCTTTCTCCGCGGGCTATTACCTAATTTGGGAATTCCTGTACTGGTTTACGCTCACCAATGACGACGGCGCTCACTTTCCGCTCAGCTGGAAGAGCATTCTTCGCGGGGTGAATCGCCGGTCGTTCAAGAGTGTCCATTACGGCGTCCATGGCGTGGACAACAATCCCAAGCTGAACCCGCATGGCGGCACGGAATCACTGTGCAGACCATGCCACGACGACTCCGAATGCGGGGCCGGCGGGAATTTGTGTTTGGGCTACCCGGCGGGCGCCTCGTGTGGCGTGGCCTGTACGACGGACACCGCCTGTCCGGATGGGTACCGATGTGCACGGCTCACCGACGATCCCAAGATGTTCTACCTGCCCAAACAGTGCGTGAAGCGCACCTATACCTGCCAGTAGACAAAAAAACACCCGGAAGCGAGACCGCTCCCGGGTGTGTTCCATTCGAAACTGTAGCGTCTTATTTCCGTCGACACCGTTGTCCTGGTGCCGCATCGGGCAAGAACTTGTGCGGCTGGGGTCGTGTCACACACGCATTGCATCGCGCACGATTCTTTGGATTGGCGAGTTTTGCGTTGCAGCCTGCCCGTCTGTGAATCACGCGCACTATGGGTTTGGGCGGTGGTGGTGGCGGTGGTGGTGCAACCGCACGACGTCGACACCGCTGTCCTGGTGCTGCATCAGGCAAGAACCGGTGCGGCTGGGGCCGCGTCACACACGCATTGCATCGCGCGCGATTCTTTGGATTGGCGAGTTTTGCGTTGCACCCTGTCCGTCTGTGAATCACTCGCGCCATGGACTTGGGCGGTGGTGGCGGTGGTGCTATAGCGACGCGCCGACATCGGTGTCCCGGCGCGGCATTGGGCACAAAGTTGTGCCGGGCCGGTCGGGTGACACACGAGCGGCACCGAGCCTTCATGCCCGGGTTGGCCAATGTTTGATTACAGCCCCGGGCGGTCTTAACCAACGCGGGCATTGACCGTGGTGGCGGCGGTGCCATAGCGACACGCCGACATCGGTGTCCCGGCGCGGCTTTGGGCACAAAGTTGTGGCGGGCCGGTCGGGTGACACACGAGCGGCACCGTGCTCGCATTCCGGGGTTGGCCAATGTTTGATTGCAACCTCGGGCGGTCTTAACCAACGCAGGCATTGGCCGTGGCGGTGGTGGTGGTGGCCGCCTGAGGGCTTGGCACCGTTGGTTCAAACGTGCAGTTTTCACGTATTGATGGGGGCCCTTCTGACCCACACAGCGCATGCATTTTCGCTGACGCGTACCGAGGTGAACCCGGGCCTTGCATCCCTGGATGGTTCGGATGGGTTTGTGGGCATGAGGATCCACCGGGCCATGGTGAACATGGGCGATGCATCCACCGAGGGTCATCAGGCCAGCGCCCAGCATCAGTGCTAATAGCCGAATTGTCTTTGTTTGGATCACGATTCTGTCCTCCTTCATTATTCGGTCCATTCCGCCACTCCATCGTCTTCGTAGATGATGGAGAGCTCACCGATGGCCGCGAGATCGTCACATTGACCTTGCTGATCTCGATCGTAAAATGCTTCGAAGTAGTCTGCGACGTCACCGTCTTCGGTTACGCATCCGGAATACACGCTGGTCGCGTCGTATTCACAAGCGTCTACGCGTCCGGCGAGATTGGCGAAGATGGTGAAACATTCGTCACCCCACCCCGTGATGTACGCTGCTACGGTACAGCTGCTGTCTGTAGAGTCTTCGGAATAGGTGCATACGTTGATCATGCCCGCGGCGTTTTGTTCAGAGAACGCCACATAGTAATTGTCGTACGTGATGTCTACGTAGAGCCAATCCATCAGCGAATCGAGGAAATAGGTTCCCGTCACGTCGGGCGGGTTATCGCCGTAGTGAATGGGCACCTCGAGATCTTCGAGCTCGTTTAGCGTATCGTCGTCGATAAAATCGTAGGCAGCTTCGGGGAACGTGGCCGGTTCACAGTACCAGCCGCTGCCCGCAAAACCCACGTCGCAATCGCAATACACATACTCTTCGTCTTCGCTGCACAGGGCGTTGACGTCGCACCCGCCGTTGTCGGTGGCGCAGGCGGAGAAGGTGATGGGCGTGCACGTAAACCCGTCTCCTTCAAACCCTTCCACGCAGTCGCACCAAACAGCGTCCTCATCTTCGGTGCACAGGGCGTTGAAGTCGCACCCGCCATTGTCCACATCGCATCCACCTGGGAGCACCACCGGCGCGCATGAAAATCCGTTTCCTTCGAATCCGTGATTGCATTCGCACGTCAGGTAATCATCCAGACTGGATTGACCGAGAACGCAACCGCACGTGGCGTTGATATCGCATCCGCCGTTGTTTACTTCACAGCCGGGCGTCACACCACACACACCACTTCCTGTAGTGACGGTGCATGCGCTCAATGCGAGCAGTGCGAACCCTGTAAGGCTTGCGTGGAATCGTGTCATGGCTTTTCTCCTTTGGAAGGCTTTGTCATGGGGGAGCACGGGGGTGTTTCTCATGGTTTGGGTCAAACTTGTCCTCTTCAGACCGTCGAGTGGTCCAATTTATTCAATCCATTCGGAGACTCCGTCCATTTCCTCAATGATTCTCAGGTGTCCGATCGGTGTTCGGTTCGCGCAATTACCGGCCTGAGCGGTCGTATAATACGCATTTTGAAGACCGATAAGATCACCATAGTAATCGAAGCAACCCGAGTAAATGCTCACATCATCGTGTTCGCAGTTGCCCGATCGTCCGGCGTTGTAGGCGTAAATTGTGAAGCAATCTCCGTTGCCCGAGACATAGGCCTGGACGGCGCATGAACTGCTGGTGGAGTCGGTCGTGTATTCACAGAGGCTGACCTGGTAATCGAACCCACTGTCACCGATTTGCAAATAGTACGTTCCGATGGGGCCCGTGGCTCCTTCGTCGTCATACACGATCGCGAGACTGTCGAGATAATAGGTTCCCGTGGTGATTGGAGGATCGCTGCCCACGTAGATGGGCATGCCCAGGCTGTTGACCTCGTCCAGGTCGGCATCCGTGAGAAAGGTGTACACCTCATCCGGAATGAAATTGTCTTCCAAGAGTGTACAACCCATGGATTGAACCAGCATCGCTAGTCCCAGCAGACAGGCCATTGCTCGCATGTGCTCATTCCTCCCGTGAAAAACCGTCTGTGAACGACGAGTATGACCGGGAGTTGGGGTGAGTTCAAGCGGTCAGGCGGAAGAGATTAAGGGTGCAGTACGGTGACTCGGGGCTCACCCACGAGCTCACCGAGCAATCGTCGAGTGTACACTTTCACCATCTTCTTGCGATAGCGTGTGGGGACCACCAAGTTCTTGACCGGCTGGGTCGCGTTCATGGCGTCTGTGGCGAGGGCGTCCAGTAGATCGCCCGTGGGTTTCTTCCCGAGATAGGGTGCGCACACGGAGTCCAAATACAAAGGCGCCGAACTCACACCACCGATAGCAATACGCAAGTCTTGGAGGGTGCCCTTCTTTGTGCATTCCACACCAATGGCCACGCCCATGGCCGGAAAGTCCAGGGTGTCTCGAAGTCGAAGTTTTTGGTAGCCGGTGGCGAGCTTGGCGGATTCGGCTGGAATGTGAATACGACTCAGGATTTCATTGGGCTCTTTGCTGTGCACCGCCCGACCTTCATCCACATAAAAGGAACGGATCGGTATGTTTCGTGTGCCATCCGGACCTGTTAGGTCCAACGAAGCGTCCAACACCAACAGAATTGGAGCGAGATCGCTGGAGGTCGTCGCGTAACAGATCTCTTCTTGGGGGACCACGTGACAGACGGTGCCTTCGGCTTTCAAACAGTATCCCAAAGAGTGTCGCCAGAACGCGCTCTGATTGAAGAAAAAGCAGCGTGTATCCACCAGCAAGTTGCCGCCGATGGTGGCGGTTTCGCGGATAAGCGGACTCGCCAGGTCGTGCAACGCGTCCTGCATGCCTTGGGGACAGTCAGCCCATCGTTCCAGTTCGCGTAGTGGGACCAAAGCGCCGATTTGGGTCGGATCCAAGGAGTGCAGCTCTTTCACGCCTTTCAGCGAGATGACGTGGGGCGCACAGTTGATGCGGTTCTTGTAGTTCTGGAGCAGATCCGTCCCGCCGGCGATGAAGTCAAAGGCATGCCCTTGCGCGCTTAGTTTTGCTGCAATGCCTGTGGCCTCGTCCAAGGTGGTCGGCCGATGCAATTCAAACTCGGGAAGCGTCATCATGATGGGCGCACTCCTAACGGACCGCCGCAATGCGGGGCTTTCGGGGCTTCTTGTCGGCCGAACCTTTTTGTCGAGCGATCTGGCTTGCCAGGAAGTCCGGATCGACCGGCACTCGTTTGATCCGGACACCCACCGCATCGTAGATGGCGTTGGCGACGGCGGGAATGATGGGGGCCAGGGCGCCTTCACCACACTCTTTGGCACCAAATGGACCTTCCGGATCATCGCTTTCCACGATGATCACGTCGACGGGAGGCATTTCAATGGGCGATACACACCGGTAGTCCAGCAGGCTGGCGTTTAGCAATTGCCCTTTGCGGTATTGCATGTACTCGCTCAGTGCTTGGCCGAGACCCATATGGACGGATCCTTCAATCTGTCCTTCCACGGCCAGTGGGTTCAGCGCCTTTCCCACATCGTGAGCAGCCCAGACGTGGTCCGCTGTGACAATGCCCGTGTCGGGATCCACGGTCACTTCGGCCACAAAGGCTTGAAAACTGTAGGTGGGGCTCAGGCCGGCTCCTGCGCCTTTGAATTTACCGCCGAGCTTGGGCGACAGGTATTTACCGCTGGCAATGAGGGCTCCCGTATCCGCCAACGCTTCCGTGAGTGCGTCCATGTAGGGCACCACTACGTTCGGATTGTCTCGGTCGCTCAACACATTGCCGTGAAACACAAATCGTTCGGCGGGCACTCCAGTGAGCTTGGCTGCCGCTGCGGACAATTGTTGCGCGATTCCCTCGGCCGCTTCAAGGGCCGCGTTTCCGTTCATGAAGGTGACACG
>CAUZBV010000057.1:0-11889 GCA_963578115.1 Myxococcales bacterium | reverse complement strand
CTTTTATCTGCGGCCCAGTTATGTGTTGGGCCGTTTGCGTTCCCAGCGTGATATGGATGTCTTGTGGATGCATGTTCGCTTGGGCATGCAGATGCTCAAGGTCGTGTCGCGTGACTGGTTTCCTCGACGCCGATCCTTATCCGATCCACAGGAAAACGTGGCCCATGCGGCCTTTGACTCCGAGCGCTAGCGCCTATCGTCGATGGGCTAAGACCCGTTGAGAATCTTGGCAACCAAGTCGTAGTCGCCCGCTTGAACAACCTGAGCACGCACAATGGATCCGGCTGGCGCGCTGCCTTCATTGATGTATGTCACACCGTCAACGTCCGGTGCCTGTCCCGCCCAGCGACCTTGAAGCAGTAAGTCCGACTCTTCGCTCAGGCCTTCGATAAGCACATCGATTTCCTGACCGATCATGCCTTGCATGTGCTCGGCGCTAATGGCCTGTTGCATGTGCATGAGTCGATCTCGACGTTCCTCTTTAACCTCGCTGGGGATGTCGTCGAGCATCCTTGCGGCCTTGGTGTTCTCTTCATGAGAATACGTGAACACACCCACATGATTGAAACGCTGCTCGGCAACAAACTCCATCAAACGCTCAAACTGCGCATCGGTCTCTCCGGGGAAACCGACAATGAATGTCGTCCTCAACACCAAATCAGGAATGGTGGTCCGCAGACGATCCAACAAATTGCGCGTGATGGTTTCGGTCGTGCGCCGCTGCATGGCCGACAACATGCTGTCATCGATGTGCTGCAATGGGATGTCCACGTAGGGGACAATGGTCTTTTCCGTGGCGATTACCTCGACCAATGCGTCGCTCACGTTGTGGGGATAGCAATACAACAGCCGAATCCAATCCACCCCATCCACGTGCGCCAATTGACGCAAGAGATCGGCCAGTTCGGTGCCGTCTTTTCGGTCCGAACCGTAGTGTGTCAGGTCCTGCGCGATGAGATTGAGTTCTCGAACCCCTGATGACACCAACTGACCGGCTTCCGCCACCACGTCGTCAATGGCTCGACTGCGCTGTTTCCCGCGAATCTTCGGGATGATACAAAATGTGCATCGCTGACTACAGCCCTCGGCAATCTTCAGATAGGCCATGTGCCCTTGGGTCGTCAAAATTCGGGGCGTGTCGATGTCATGCACGTAATAGGGTCGCCCGATAGCGACCAGCGGCGTTTCCTGGGGCTTTTCGGGGATCAACTCGGTGATACGATGGTATTCCCCCGTGCCGATGATCAGATCGATCTCTGGAATCTCTTCCTGCAGCGCGTCCGCGTATCGCTGAGCCAGGCAGCCTGCAACAACCAGCCGCTGGCGGCCACCGGAGCTCTCCTTGGCTTCAATGAGCGCCATGATGGCGTCGATGGACTCCACCTTGGACGCTTCGATGAAAGAACAAGTATTGACCACCAATACGTCCGCGTCGTCGGGGGATCCCACCATGCTGTAGCCTTCTTGAGCCAGCGACCCCAACATAATCTCTGAATCGACTCGATTCTTCGGGCACCCGAGCGTCTGAAAAAACAGCTTCTGGCTCATGAGCCGGATCGCTTCGCCTTGGACAGATCGCGAATTTGAACCCCTTGCGGTGGTGAAAACTCGAACACGCTTCGATCCAGGACTTTGTATTGGAGTTTTTCAAAGATGACGCGACTCACGTTGTCATAGGGATCCACAAGCTCCGTGGACCGAATTTCCCCCGTTTGAGGATTGACCCACAATGTCAGACTCTTGAAGTGTCGGCTCTTGCGCTTGGGCGTCATCAACAATCCAGCGTCAGTGGTGTCTTTGGATGAACGCAATGAGAGCGTGAAATCGTTGCTCAATTGGCCCTGACCAAACAAGTAACGACTCTGATGATAGAGCTCTGAATGCTGCACATTGAGTCGCGTCACCAGCGAGTCCTCGGGCTGATAGCTCCACAGCACCGATCCATCGCTGATGTAATGAACGGCCTCTGGCTTTCTGTAATCCCAACGCATCATACCGGGTCGCTTGAAGAAGACCTTGCCCGTCTTGCGAATCACCCGTCGTCTTCCCGGCTTGCGAACTTCTTGGGTGAAGGTGGCTCGAATGTCCTCCTTCTCGGCATAAAATGACTCAATCTTCTCTGCGATGTCCTTCGGGCTCTCGGCTGCGACGGCGACAGAGGAACCCATCATAACCACACACAATAATGCTCGAACTCGCAAAGCATGCCTCCATCCGTGGCTCCCCTTTGGGACGCGACGGTGCAATGGGGGGGTATCATGGGGTTCTTCCCCTCGTCAATGCAAACCCGTGAGTAGGGGGGTTGCATTCCCGCTTTGATCACTCTGGAGGAACAGGGGGAGCCAGGACCTTGCGCGCGCCCCGATGGTCCGGCGATGTAATGATGGCATCATGTTCCATGCGCTCGATGATGCGAGCCGAGCGATTGTAACCGATCTTGAGTCGTCGCTGGAGGTAACTGATGGACGGATTTCCCGTTTCGGTGACAATAGCGACGGCTTGATCAAAGAGCACATCGTAGTCTTCACCGCTCAAATCCTTTTTCTCCGCGTCGTCGTCCAGAAGAATGTTCATGTCGTAGTCTGGGGGACCGAATTTCACGAGGTGAGCGGCTACGCGAGTCACTTCGTCGTCGCCCACAAAACAACCCTGAACACGGGTAATGGCGCTGGTTCCCGGTGGAAGATAGAGCATGTCGCCTTGACCCAGAAGCGCCTCGGCCCCCATGCGGTCCAGAATGGTCCGAGAATCCACTTTCTGCGCCACTTGGAAGCTGATGCGGGTTGGAAAGTTCGCCTTGATCAGTCCCGTGATGACGTCCACCGAAGGCCGCTGTGTGGCCACCACCAAATGGATTCCTGCCGCCCGAGCCATCTGTGCCAATCGGGCGATGGAAGACTCCACCTCTTTGCCGGACACCATCATCAAATCTGCCAGTTCATCGAGAATGATGACCAAGTGGGGCAAGCGCTCCAGCTCGTCGTCGGGGACGTTCTCCGGCGGGGGTCGTTTCCCCGCCTGGATCGCTTCTATTCGCTTGTTGAAGCCTGACATATTTCGAACCCCAACCGCTGCCAAGAGCCGATAACGTCGCTCCATCTCCGTCACGGCCCACTTTAGGGCCAGCGACGCCTTCTTGGATTCGGTCACCACGGGGAGTAGAAGGTGCGGAATATCATCGTAAACCGATAGCTCAAGCATCTTTGGATCGACCAGGATCATCTTGAGATCGTCGGGCTTGTGTCGGTACAGCAGGCTGCAAATGATCGCGTTGATCGCGACGGACTTGCCGCTGCCGGTCGCACCTGCAACCAACACGTGGGGCATCTTGGCCAAATCGACCACCACTGGATGACCCACAATATCTTTCCCCAACGCCACCGGCAACGTCCCCTTGTGGTCCTGGAACTCAGGTGACGCCAGAATTTCTTTGAGATAAACGGTTTCACGGATCGCGCTGGGTACTTCAATCCCGACGACACCCTTGCCAGGAATTGGGGCGATGATCCGAACCCGTTGTGCATGAAGCGCCATCGTCAGGTCATCAGCCAAATTGGCGATCTTCGAGATTTTGATACCCGGTGCCGGCAGGAATTCAAACATGGTGATCACGGGCCCAGGCTGTATTTTGACCACCTGCCCCTTGACACCAAAGTCCAGAAGTTTCGCTTCCAATCGACGCGCAGCATTGTTGAGCGCCTCCCGATCAATCTCCGTGCTCTGTGGTGGCTCGTAGTCCAGCAGCGAAAGCGAAGGAGGCTCATAAACCATGGGTCCCTTGAGCGGCAACGAGCTTTGGTCTGCCATCATCGGGGGTGGCGTGCTGGGCGCGAGAGCCGCGATCTCGGGTTCGGAACCCTCCGCTTCGGTGGCGGCCTTCTTTTTCGTGGATGGCTTCTCTGGGTCTGTGGATGCCTTCTTATTGGACGGCGCGGTGGGTTCGACCAGCGCCTCGGGCAACGCGTCTTTGAGTGCCGGCTCGGGGTCACCAATGGTGTGCTCCTGAGGCCGCGCGAGTCGCGTGGACACGGGCGCGGGTTCCACGAGGGGCGTCTCGTCAACAAGGGGTTCTGAAGTGGCCTCTTCGGCGCGTTCGTCCGTGCTCTCTTCCGGTGCAGCGGTCCCCCTACGCCAACGAGCAGCACCACGCTCGATAGCTCGCGCTGCGTTGTGTATGGCGGCCCCAGGCCATTGGATCATGGTCCGCAAGGACAAACCACTGAGACGCAGTACACCCGCGATCAGGAGGGACGTCGCGATCAAGACCGTGCCGGTTGTGGCAAAGAGCACCCGCAGCAATTCTCCGGTCCATTCGCCGAAGGCCCCTCCTGGAACGTGTGAGAAGGGAAAAAAACCATGGAGTGCCACATGCAGAATGGTACAGCCGAACACCAAAACCACGAGGTACGCAACCAGACCGCCGCCCCGAACGCTGACCTCTCGCCGAGCCAGCATGAGACCACCAAAATAGAAGAAGGTTGACGTCACAAAATAGGCACCTACGCCAAGAACACCGTACAAGATCTTGGCGATGTGCGCGCCCACAGGGCCGATGAGGTTTTGGACCTCTGTGGAACGAATTCGCTCACTCATCAACACATCCCGCACGTCAAAAGACACGAGACTCAAGAGGAGGAGAATGGAGAAAGCGAGTATCAGAAAACCGTAAATTTCCTGCCCGACCCTGGTGCGGCGCCTGGGGTGCCCTTGCCCCGGCTCATTATCTCGTACAACTTGAAGACTGCTTGCGGTTGTCATGAATTTCTGTGACCCGTCCCAGAAGTACGTTTGAGTATGGGCCCGGATGCCGCACCGAGCAAAAAAAACGCCCTTCAGATCACTGACTGCAGCGAGTCATCGTCGTCATCCAACCACGCAATGGTTCGTCAGGGGCACCGTCAGGACGCTCGTGATTCGATTGGAGAGCCCTTTTTCCGTTTCACTGGACAAGCGGTTGCGGTAGCCTTAGCCGCAATGATTCATCTTCAGCCCGATTGCCTCTTCGTCGAGAATCGCTTTGTCGCTGACATGGGGATCACCATCGATGACGACGGTATCGTACAACACATCGGCGCCGTACCGACCGATCAAGTCCCCATCGTCTCGCTGGCGGAACAAGCACTGATGCCGAGCTTTGTGAACAGCCACAGTCACGTATTTCAGCGACTCCTGCGGGCCCGAGTCGAAGCCGTCTCCCAACAAGCCAGCTTTTGGTCCTGGCGGAAACATATGTACGCATTGGTCGAAACGCTGACGCCCGAATGCATGGAACAGATTGCCCGATACACATTCATGGAGATGGTGTGGTCTGGATACACCACGGTCAAAGAATTCCATTACGTACACCACAACGCGGATGGCACCCCTTATGACGATCCGCACGAGATGGTGCATCGGCTGATTGCGGCAGCAAACGAAGCCCAGATTAACATGCATCTTCTTCGCGTCGCGTACCCGAACGCAGAGGAAAGTGCGCAGCGACGCTTCTCGGATGTGGACATTGAGCAAGCCATTGCGTTGACGGATGACTTGCGAAACCGTGTCTCCATACCCGTCGGTATCGCACCACACAGCATCCGTGCCGTTTCGCCGGACGGTTTTCGGCGGTGTCTCGAGTGGGCCAACCACGTTGGCGCCGAATGCCACGCACATGTCGCAGAACAACCCCAGGAGGTCGCATGGGCCCAAGAGACGTATGGCGCCCCACCGCTTCAACTCATCGCCGACGCTGCTCCTCTGTCCCCGGCCTTCACCGCTGTTCACGCCACGCATCTGAATGAAGCCGAGATTCAGCATGCGGGGCGCATCGGCGTTCATGTCTGTTTTTGCCCGACGACCGAAGCCAACTTGGGCGATGGACTGCCGGCAACCTATGACATCGTCACAGCGGGCGCACACTTGGCGATCGGCAGCGACAGCCAAGCCGAGATTGACCCCTTTGCCGAGTTGCGTCTGCTCGAATACAACGAACGCAATCGCTTGGGTCGACGATGCGTGCTAGACCCGGGAGCATTGTTGGAAGCCACCACGGAGCCGTTGGCGGTCGGCAAGCAGGCTCGATTGATTGCAGTGGACCGCAATCATCCCGCCGTCGCCGGCGCATCCGTTGCCGATCTGTCCTCTGCGCTGGTGCTGGGTGGACAACGCGACTGTATCTCAGGGGTATATCAAGGGGCCACCAATATTCGACGTCACCCGCCATCGACCCTATTAAGGGACATCACTGCGAATCTCTAAGTAGGAGACTGTCCTTGAAAGCCGCTCCAGTGCGGACAGCCCAAAGTGCAAGCACTTGCGGCGGATGCCATCCCCTGCTAATAACGGGCCTCGATGAGTTCGACCGACAAACCCACCGTTCGCGTTGTTGCCGCCGTCATTGAATGTGACGGCAAGTATCTCATTACACAACGCATGCCCCACGCCGTCATGCCTCTTTTGTGGGAATTTCCAGGTGGCAAGGTAGAGCTCGGTGAAACAGACGCGGTTGCGCTTGCTCGTGAGCTCGCCGAAGAAATGGCGATCGCGGTTCATGTACGGGACGAATTAATGGCTGTCGTGCAGGAATACAATGACTATGTCATCGACTTCCACGTGTACCTCTGCGACATGTTATCCGATACGATTCAACGGGTGGGCATCAACGATTTCAAGTGGGTCACCAGCGATGAACTGGATCGCTACCCCTTCCCCGCCGCCGACCAAGCGACCGTTCGTGCACTCATTGACGAGAAGCCCAATTGAGCAACCCCCCTGAGAACAAGTCCAACGATGCGGACCCATTGAAGCAACGTGGCGATCCGCTCGAGGGTCTCTGGCACTGGACCGACCAGCCGCTCGCTCGGGTTGGAATTACATTGGCCGTGTTGGTTGGTTCGGTTCTCGGATTTATTCTGCTCGCTCAACTCACGTTCTAAAAAACCAATACTTCGACGGATCCGAACCCGTCTCGGCACGGCGGCCACTCATCCACCACAAACGCGCGAATCGCGCTCCCAACCGTGCTCGCTCCATCGCACTCAATCCGATGCCTCGCTTCCCCAATAGCGAGAAGCCTTCGTCCACCAAACGCGACGAAGCCAACGTCTGTCCACGTTGAATAAGCAAGGGAACCAAGGCCTCTATGGCCTCAAGATGGCCTCGGTGATCGCCCCCGTCGAGCGCAGAGCGTAGATTCTGCACCGCCTGGTCGTAGATCGCTGTCGCTTCCGATGGCATGCCGCCATCGTAGCGCATCCGGGACGTTCTGGGGAAATAACGTGACGCCGCGGCCAGCCGACACAAGGAGTCCGGACCGGCCGCGATCTCGACGAAATTACAAGGGCAAGAATTAGAGTTGCACTTGTTCGTCCACGGGGACTTCGTCATCGTCGGCGTCAGCGGCATCGACACCCAAATCAACCATCACGTCCTCATCGGTCGCCACGGCTTCAGGCTCAAGTGATTCTGCGTCCTGCGCGTCTGGATTGGCTTCGTCGGCCACTGGCTGCTCGACCAAACCGTCACCGGCGAGCTCCTGACCGTCCTCATCCAACGCATCGTCCGCAACGTCCAGTGGCTCCTCTTCGACGGGAGCCGGTTCGGACGGCGGTGTGGGCAAGTGGGGTTCGATATCCTTCCACATGGATTGCGCCAAAGCGATACGACTCACTCCCTCGGGAGCGACCTCGATATCCATCTGGGCGTACTTGCCTTCGAAGCCCAAGGCTTCCAGGGCTTTCGTCTCCAAGCCGAAGTCCTCGATCCTTTGTTTCATCTGGGCCACGTCCATGCCAAAACGACGAGCGACCTGCGGCAACGATTGGAAGGAGTACCCTTCGTCTCGTGTAATCCCCAAATGGTACGCGCAAAACAAGGTGAAGGGCGTCAACTGTTCGTCACGTGCCCCTTCGCTCGCTGGCCCCTTGCCAGAGGCCCACTGTCGACAATCGTTCGGATCCAAGCGGACCGGCTTGTTCGACTGTTGACCCCGGTTACCATTTCCACCACCAGCTCCACTGCCGCTGCCGCTGCCGCTGCCGCTGCCACCGCCACCACGGCGGCGGCGACGACGACGCCGTCTGCCCGAGCCCTTCCCAGGCCCTTTATCATTTAACTCCATGCTTATCCTCGTACTCGTTATCACCCAATGGATGATCAAACAGTCGGTATGTTCAGCGGTGACATTTGCATCGCCGAATACCGACGATCACGTTACTTATTTCGTGATACCAATGGCCGGTTCCAGCTCCCGCATGCATTTACATGGGTCCGCGGAACGCGGCATACATAAACCTTAGCAAACGTTGTCCTATCAATCAATGAACTTATTGCACACTTTTTCTAACGCACCCTACTCATCACGGTCACGGCACAGAACGGTTGTCATCCCAGAGCAAGACCGGTAGACTCGGCGGCCATGAATCTGTGGAACCAGAGTTTCCTTGTCACCGTTCTCTTCGCCACTGTGCTCGGTGGTTTCGGCTGCAAGACAGAACCTCACTCCTGCTGTGCCAACAAGAAGGGCAAGGCGGTCGCTAGACCGACGGATCAATCCACGCTCCGTGTTGCCATGTTCGAAGCCAAGAGCATCGATCCGGGAAAAATTGACGAAGGCATGGGACGCCGTGTTGCCGAAGAGCTTTTTGAAGGTCTTCTGACACGCAGCGCCAGCGGAAAATCGATCCCTGGATCCGCTGTGTCTTGGAAAGAATCCGCCGACCACCTCACATACACCTTTCAGATCCGACCGGATCTCGTCTGGTCCGATGGTGTTGCCATCACGGCTCGCGACTTTGAGTGGTCCATGCGCCGTGCGCTCGCCCCCGAAACGGGGAATCGGCGCGCTTCGTTGCTTTACCCCATACGCAACGCCGCCGCATACAACAAAGGCGTCATCGCCGACGTGGGCAAAGTGGGAGTCCACGCCACCGCTTCCCATGTGTTGGCCATCACCTTGGAGCGACCCTACCCCTTGTTGCCCCAATTGCTCACCGGGGTGGAGAGTGCACCGGCACCCAAACACGTCATTGAAGAACATGGGAATCAGTGGACACGCCCCCAACACATCGTCTCCAATGGTCCCTACCTTTTGTCGTCACACAAAGCCGGCCAAGACATGGTCCTGACTCGAAATCCACGATATTGGGACGTCGCTCATATGAGCTTGGACCGTGTTCGACTGCGCTTCACGACCCAAAGTAAGACCGCCTATGATTGGTATCGGCTCAATGAGGTGGATGTGGTCTTCGACTTGGTGCCCACCGAGGTGTTAAAAGAAAAAGGCGCAAATCGAGAAGCCGGGCTGCGAATCGACTCGTACGATGGTGTCTTCTACCTCCTGGTCAATACAACCAGTCCACCCTTGAACGATCCGCTCGTCCGACGCGCCATCGACCTGAGCATCGACCGCGCACGACTCACCCGGCAAGTCTTGGGGAGCGGCGAGCTTCCCGCCGTCACATTTATCCCGCCAGGCATGACGAGCGCTCGACCCGCACGCCGAATCCACTACGATCCCGACCGGGCCAAAACACTGCTCGCGGAGGCAGGCTATGGATCGACCAAAACACTGCCGTCGATCACGCTCTCGTTCAACACCAATCCTCGCAATCGGATGGTGGCCGTATTCCTGCAACGCCACTTCAAAGAGCATCTTGGGCTCACGCTCAACGTGGAAAATATGGAATGGAAGACGTATCTGGACCGCATCAACGCCAAGGAATACCAGCTGGGCCACCTGGTCATCGGCGGCGGTATCGACCCAATGGAATACTTCACCCTCTTGGAGGGCGATTCCAACGAAAACCGAACCAATTGGAAACACGACGAATTCGACACACTGGCTGAAAAGGCACGCGCTGCGACATCGTTGAGGGAACGGGACGAAGCCATCGCGAAAGCCATGGCCATTGCGGATCGACAAATGCCCATGATCCCCGTGTGGGTGTTGACCCGCAAGGCGTTGGTACGACCTGGATTGATCGGTTACGTCCAAAGCCCAGAGAACCTTCATCCCTTGCGGTGGCTGCACTGGGAGTAGGCGTTTGAACACACTGACCGAAGCAGAACAATACGTGCAGGGCGAAGCGCTCCCTCCGACCAAAGTGCTCCGCCTCGCCGAGCGTCTGGACAAAGCGCGGCGCCACGCATCAAGAGCGGACTCGGGCCTGTTGGAGGTCGCGAGAGAGCGTGTTCTCTCCCAGCTCTTGCGCACCGCCAAGGACACCGTCCGGGTGGATTTGGCCAAAGAATCGACCTCTTCCCTGATCATTCGCGCGGGAAAAGGGCAACGGGCACCGGCCGCGGCTATCGGCCTCGATCGCTTGCCCAGGGACCTTCGGACCGCACTGACCGAAGATCTCGCGTTGGAGCCCCAACCTGTTCCGGAGACAACCCACGGCATCGACGTCGGCTCGCTCGATCCGGCCCTCTGTGCACTGTACGCCAACCAATCGGCCAGCGCGTGCCTGAAAGGGGCCGCGTCTGCTGAAGAACAGTACGACTACGATCGGGCGCTCACGGGATTCCGACTGGCCGTCATCCGGTCCCAGGGTGACCTGGCAGCCGTTCGTGCGCTCGTGCGCTTTCTCACCGAAGTATACGCCGACCGGGACGCCGTGGTTCGGTTGCTGGGCTCGCCCCAAATTCCAACACGAAAACACCGCGACCTGCGCGTTTCGCTCGCCCGGGCCACCCATGAAAGCGGTCACTTACCGGCCGCGGCCAAACTCTATGAAGAGCTCCTCGCCCAAGCCGACGACCCGGATCTGCTCGCCGCTCTTGCCGACATCGACCTCCACGAAGGACGTGTTGATAAAGCGAAGCAACGTCTTCAGAGCGTGTTGAAACGGGATCCCAGTCACAAGCAAGCACGGGCACTGTTTGAGCGCTGCCAACGCTCACTCCATAGCGAAGCGGACCGCTGGATAGCGCGCGCTCGCGAGGCCCTGGACAAGGGGGACCTTGACGATGCACGAGACGCTCTCGCCACGTTGCGCAGACGAAAAGTTCACCATCCCCAAACCACCCAATTGCGCACGCGGCTCGAAGCCATTGAAGCCACCACGATCGCTGGTGACCAAATCAAGCGAGCGACCCAATTGGCCGAACAAGGCCATTGGCGGCAAGTCGTTCAGCTGCTGAGACAGGCCCAGCAACGGATGCCAGCCACCGCAGACGAGACAAAGGATTTGCTCCAAGAGGCAGAACGTGAAGTGGCCAAACAAGATTGCGCCCAGCACCTGCTGGAAGCGTCCGCGCGTTTTGATGACGGAAACGTGGCCGGCGCGTTGCGCTCCTTCCGCCGCGCGTTGGCAACGAACGAGAGCTTTCCCAAGGATGTGGACAGCCACCCGCTGCTGGCATTGCTTCGCCCGACACTCAAGACCTTGGGTCGTACGGCCCCAACGGACCGGATCTTTGACGGCCTCGCAGCCCTCTTCGAAGCACAACAACATCTCGAAAACGCCGCATGGGACGATGCTGAAAACGAGCTGCGCGATGCGCGTCGTCATCTTCGAAATCATCCAGAGATCGACGTCTTGGAAGAGTTTCTGGCGAACGCTCGGACTGAAAAACAACAATCGCTCGTGGCGACATGGCTCGCCGACGCCCACCGACTGGAAGAAGGCGATCAGCTGGCCGAGGCCCTGGAGGCCCTGGAGCGCGCTGTCGATTTGAAGGGCGGTGACTTTGACGACACCGCCGCATGGCGAAAGCGGCTGCGCGCCCAAACCAGCCAGCGTTCGAAACGGGCATCGGTCCTCAAACGATTGCAACAGTTGGCGAGCCAAGAGGACTGGTGGCGTCTACAACGCGAATTGAAGGCCACCGGCAACGTCCTGTCGAACGACGACGCCCACGCATGGCAGCAACAAGCACAAGCAGGGATTCAGACCGCTTGGCACATTG
>CAUZBV010000056.1:0-12050 GCA_963578115.1 Myxococcales bacterium | reverse complement strand
TCTATTTCAGTAAAATCCCATCAAAAGCGCGTTGAGTATCATGCAATACAGCGTAGCGACCCTTTTCTTGGAGAAGCTCCATGTGGGTTCCAGACTCCACTATTTGACCATTTTCGAGCACAACAATCTTGTCAGCAGCCCGCACAGTAGACAGACGATGCGCCACCACGAGCACTGTTTTGGAGGCCAGGATCCGACCAATGCCGTTCTGAATCAACGCTTCCGTTATGGGATCGACGCTAGCGGTGGCTTCATCCAAGACCACGACATCCGACATGCGACTGACCGCACGCGTCAAGGTCAAGAGCTGGCCCTGCCCCGCCGACAAATTCCTTCCACGTTCCACGAGCATTGCCTCCAGACCACCCGGAATGGCGTCCACCAATCCGCGCGCTTCGGCTATGTCGAGCGCCTGCGACAGGCGCTCATCGGTGATATTCGGATCGCCTAGAGTCGCGTTGAAGCGAATGGTCCCTTGGAACAAGAAGACATCTTGATGCACCACCGCGACCAGCTCACAGAGTTGACTCGGTGCCAAGTCTCGCACCTCGATTCCATCCACCGTAATCGAACCCTGATACCCATCGTATGCTTGGGTGAGCAAGCGACAGATCGTGCTCTTCCCCGCGCCCGTCGAGCCAACAAGCGCAACCACATCCCCTGGCTTCACTTCGAACGAGACATTGTGCAACACATCGTGATGAGTTTGGGGATACCGGTACGTCACGTCTTCGAAACGAATGTGGCCCTTCGGTTCGGCAATAAGACAATCGCCGACGTGAACTTCTTCGTGCGTGTCCAAAAGACCGAACACTCGATCGAGAGCGGCCATCGTTCGCTGAAGAGTGGCGAATTTCCCCGAAAACTCCTTGACCGGTATCAACGCCTTTTGAATGTATTCTACAAAGGCGACCAGCATCCCAGGCGTCAGGCCTCCCATAAGAACACGCGCCCCGCCATACCAAACAACCGCAGCGATACAAATGCTGGAGACACCATCCATCACGGCATAGAGCATGGCATCGTAGAAATTGGCCCAATGAACCGCCCGTACATTCTTGCGATTCAAGACATCAAATTCTCGAGATGATGACTCTTCGCCACCCATCAACTGAACGATCTCCACCCCCGCCAATTGGTCCTGCATATACCCATTCATTCGGGCGGTGTAGATCCGGATCCAGGTGCTTAGGTCCCGCAGTTTGGCGCGTGCAAAATGCACCGCAATGGCCACAAGGGGCATCACCGCAAAGGCGACCAACGTCAGCTTCCAATCCAAGGAGAACATGTAACTGACGATGCCCACCAGTCGAACCACATCCGTTAGGATGCCAACCACACCCGTCGCCAGCGCCTCCCCCACCGCTTCAATGTCCGTGGTTGTGCGTGAGAGCAACGAACCAATCGGTCGCCGGTCAAAAAAGCGCTGCCCTTGTCGCATCACATGCCGATAGACATCTCGCCGTAGTCCGCCCACAGACCGAACGCCACACGCTGTAATCAAGAATATCTGCGCGCCGCCAATGATGTATTCAAGGACAATCACCACAAAGAACAGAAGGGCAGCCCCCATCAGACCGTCCAGATCGCCCTGCAACATGTATTCATCGATGGCCACACCCAAGATTCGAGGTTGGGCAATGCCACACACCACCACCAATGGGATCAGGGCGATAGACGTGATCAACTGCCAACGGGACGGTCGTGTCCATTGAAGGAATCGACGAAGAAGGGCCCAATCGCCGGTTTGCCTCTGCTGCGGCTTAGCCATCATCGCCCCCGACGTGTTCGGAGTCGGTCCAATGAGCCTGCCAAGCCTGGGTGTAGAGTCCGCCCTCTTCCATCAATTCGCGGTGGGTCCCTTGCTGCACAATTCGTCCACCGTCGAGCACAAGAATGTGATCCGCGCGGGACAGAACAGACACACGGTGGCTGACAATCAAGGTCGTCCGTTCGTTGCGATCGTTGAGCATGGTCTGAATGAGGCGGGATTCCGTGTCGTGATCCACTGCAGCGAGGGTGTCGTCCAAGATCAAAATAGGTGCCCGCCGATACAACGCGCGTGCCAACGTAGCCCGCTGTCGTTGCCCACCGCTCAGTATCACTCCGCGTTCGCCCACCACTGTATCGAGGCCATCGTCGAACAACGCCACTTCCTGGTCGAGACACGCTTGGCCAATCACTTCTTTGACACGCTCGCCGTCGATCGCTGACTTCGGCGATCCAAAACCGATGTTTTGACGCAACGTCTGGCTAAACAGATAGGCTATCTGAGGCACCATAGCCATGCGCTCTCGCAGGTCGTCCAGCGTCACATTGCACACATCCACACCGCCCCATCGGATGGTATTCGGCGGAGGCACCTCAAGGCGGGTCAACAGGCGAAGTAATGTGGTTTTACCACTGCCAGTAGGGCCGTATATGCCAAGGGTTTGACCGGCAGGCAGCGTGAAAGAGACGTCGGTCAAGACCGCCTCTCGGTCCGAGCCGGGATACTGGAAATGGAGGTGACTGACCGCCAAGTCCAATCCGCCCTCGGGAAGCGAGGTGCAACCCTCTGTCGTAGGCAATGAATGTTCAAAGATGGACAAGACGCGTCGCAATGAGACCGCCCCGCGCTGGATGACGCTCAGAACCCAGCCCAATGACACGAGCGCAGCCACAATGTTGGCCACGTACACAGCGAATGCGGACACGGCACCAAAATGAAGCTCACCGGTCGCGACCTGTTTGCCGCCCCAATACAAGAGAATGAGGATGCCCAGGTTTCCCACCACGAACACCACGGGCAACAAGAACGCCCGAATGAACACGATCTTGCACTGATGAGAAACGTACCGGTCGTTGCGAAGATCAAAGCGTCCCAGAACCACTTCCTGGGCACCGTAATCCTGGATCACACGTACACCGTGATAGCTTTCAAGCACTTCGCCACTGAGCGCGGAGAGCTCCTCTTGCATGACACGAACGTGCGAAAGCATAGCCAGCACACCCTTTCGCATGACCAGGCCCGCCAGAGCCAAGGGGATGATGCAACCGAGGGTCAAACTCCCACTGATCCGAACCATCATCCACAGGTTGAGAGGCAACGCGAGCGCCACGTTGAATACCTGTAGAGCGGCATAACCAGCCAACGCGCGGACATATTGAATGTCATTGGTCCCGCGACTCATCAAGTCGCCCGTGGTGACCTCTCGAAAGAAGGGGGCTTGGTACGACAACAACCGTCGAAAGTAATCCGTTCGAAACACGGTCTCGGATTCACGTCCTGGATAAAACACCAGAATCCGACTCGCTGTACGGACAACGACGAGGCCCAGCGCCAGCCCCATCATCCACGCGATCCATCGCTCGATTTGGCCGTCCCCGGTCACGGGATCCACGGACTCCAAGGCCTTTTGCAAGAAATACGGAATGGCTACCGTGATCAGATTGGTCACCAACAAGGCGGCGATACCGGCGAGGTACCACCACTTGTACCGAAGGGTGTACCGGCGAATGAACCACCAAATGTCGGCCAGAACCCGAGCCAAACGTCCTCCACACAAACGTCAGTGCACAACGGACGGCGTCACGCCAACCCCCATTTCCGAACGTAGGGGGATGCTAGACGTTGTTTCTGGAGCATGCAAGCTTGTGCGAGAAGGCGGTAGGCCCAAGAAAAACCACGGAATGACACCTCGCTGTCCCCCCTCGACCACTTGACACCACTCGGGTACCACTGCAAGCTGGAAATCACTCTATGGCAGCACATATTGTGCACACGCCCGACGAGTTGAGAATGCCCGACCCGACCCCGAATACGGACAAATATATCGGTCACCGTTTTGGCGGACGCTATGAGGCCATCGCTCCCCTCGGGGAAGGCGGCCTAGGTACAGTCTATGAAGGCATTCAGGTCAGTCTGCAGCAAAAGGTTGCCATCAAGGTCCTTAAGCCCGAGGTGTGCAAAGATCCCAACGTTGTCCGCCGCTTCTATAACGAGGCACGGATCTACGCGACGTTGAACCACCCCAATGTGGTGACCATTCACGACTTCGGCCAAACGGACCTAGACAACACACTCTACTTGGTCATGGAGTATCTGTCTGGCATTGACCTGGAACACTTCATCAAAGAGCGCGGGCCATTGAGCGGCGTACTCCTGGCGCAGCTGACCGTCCAGGCGCTACAAGGACTGGCCGCTGCTCACAAATTGGACATTGTTCATCGCGACTTGAAACCCGCCAACATCATGGTGCTGGAAGCGGACTCCTCACGTCCCATCATCAAGCTCCTGGACTTCGGCATCAGCAAAGTCGATGACGTACTCGATGAGAGCTCGTCCATTGCAAAAGTCGATCTCATTGCACTCAAGAACATCAACGCTGCCAAAGAAACGATGGTGGGGCAGATCAGCGGCACACCACACTACATGTCGCCGGAACAATGCAAAGCCAAAGTTCTGGATGCACGAAGCGACATCTATTCCATGGGCGTGGTCTTGTATCAGGTCATCTCTGGGCATCTCCCCTTCGCGGCCAAGACGCCCATCGAGATGCTACGAAGACATGTTTTTGACCCGCCCCGAGCCTTTGAAGAGGTGGCTCCCGATCTTCGTGTGCCGCGACTCCTGGAAGACATCATCCTGCGTTGTTTGGAGAAGGACCCAGATGACCGGTTCCAAACGGCGGGAGAACTCTTGGAGGCCATGGAGGAGTATCTGCAGGAACAGGCGGGGAAGAACGTTCTGACGCTGGAGGAAGCCTCTGAACTCCAAGGCGATCAGGGGGATTTACCGGTCTCAAGACGTTCGTTCGGCAACGAGGAACAGGATCGCCCAGTCGAGATCGTGGTGGACTTTCTGAAACGATTGGGCAAAGCATACAAGAGCTTCGTCACCTACCCGTCCGACAACCCAATCTTCACCACCATGGCTCAGGCCGTAAAGGACCAACTCGACGTCTATTTCACCAACAAGGAGAGGCTGTCCCTCTCCGTGGATCGACTGGCGGTCTTTTACGCCAAGAAGAAAGTGTACGAAGACACCGATCTGCGAACGAGCTATCCGTTCAAGATGTTCTCGGATGGCATTCGTCAAATCTACATCTCCAAGGGCATTACGCTGGAAGAGATCGCCCGTTTTCTCGATTGCCTGTGCGAGGTCTCATCGGGTCAGAAAGTCCACAGCGACTTGGTCACATTGATGTGGGAAAAGAAATTCAAGTACATCGACACCATGCTGGCAGACGACATCCTGGAAGAGAACCTCCCCAATATTAAAGAGCTGCAAGACAGCGGGCTCAATGTCGGCGGAACGACGGGATATCACGGCAAACCTCGTGGTTCCATCGACGGATCAAAAAGCGCCCAACAGCAGCACGCGACCCACGATGCCTTACGGGGCACATTGAGCGAATCCGATCGTTTGCAGCTTCAATCATTGGTAGGGACCGAACTTGAAGCCGACCACATCGCGGATTTTATTCACATCCTTACGGCCGTTCTAGGGGTGACCCGCAAAGCCGATGATGTGAAGGCGCTCATCCGAATCATGTCGCAAGTCACCCAAGTGCTGCTGGGCGTGGGAGACTACACGCACTCAATCGAAGTGCTGAAGCCGGTGAGAGCCACGCTCAGCAAGACCAGCAATGCGGCCATTCGGACCATGTTGGAGGAACTCATGGACCACGCGGGATCCGAGGACAATGTGCGGGCCGCGCTGACCAACTTGACGGAAAACACCCCTGAAGACGAGTCACTCGCCACAGGAACGTACCTATCGATTGTCAATCGAAGTGTTGTTCCGACCATTTTGGACCTCTTGGCCAACGATCTGAATCCCACCGCCCAGCGCATCGCAATGATGGCACTTCGGCAACAATGCAAAGAGGGTCCCGAGTTTCTGTACGACGCATTAAGCCATTCTTCGCCGCAAGTCATCCGGGTCGTTCTGGTCATTCTTGGAAACATTGGAGGGGCCGGCGCGTTGGATGAAATCTCCAAATGCGTTCGGCACCCAATTACGGCTGTCCGCAAGGAAGCGGTTCGTACCCTCGTAAAGCTGCGAGACCCCCAGTTCGGCATCCATGTCCAACCGGTGATGACCGACCCGGAGCTCGAAGTACGGATCGCCACGATGGCCGGTATCGCCACCCTTGGAGACCAAACCGCGATCCGGCCGCTGATCGCACTCATGGAAGAACGAACCTTCTTGCGCTGGGAACCACGAGAACAAAAGCACATGTTTCGAGTATTGGGACAACTGGGCGGCCCCCAGGTCACTGAGATAATGAGTCAAAAGCTATTGTCCAACCAGGGGATCTTTCAAAATCGCACGGTACTCACTTCCATTCTCGTCGGTACAGTGGCCTTGGCCACGTGGGGCCTCGTGTACCTCTTTGGAGCCATGATTGGAATCGGCGTCATACTCCTCGCGGGCATCGGAATATCGTTCTCCGGGCTATCGCTCACATCACTGACCCCGGAGATCGGCAACGACATGAGCGAGCAAGCCGCCCTGTGCCTTGAACAGATTGGTGACGAGAGTGCATACAACCTCTTGAAACGAGGCATTCAGTCGGCGCCCTTGCGGACTCGAGATCTCTGTCGACGCATTGTCGACCGACGCGTAGGATATCAGAGTGAGTGATCCTCCCCGAAAAGCAGAACAGGTCCTCGCCGACGAGGTCTCCCGGACCTTCAAGAAACAGGCCGAATTACTGATCATCAACTTGTACAAGGTTCTTCGAGTCTCGCGATTTCACTCCATAAAGAATGCGGCTGCACAGCAAGCAATGGACCGCGTTGCGGAGGTTATTCAGGAAATATTCCGAATCAACAATCGCGTCACCATCTTCTATTCCGGCAAAGATTTCTACGTTAACGAGACCCGAATCAAGACGACGGCGACCACGTTCGAAATGTTTGATGGGTTAACGAAAGATTTTGAAGAACGCAACATCGGAAAGATCGAGTGCTTCGTCTGTCCGCCCCGTGACGAGTTGGAGAAGTTTGCCCTCGCGTTTAACGACGTCCATCCGAAGAAAGTAGAACATCCCTTCAAAACGCTGATTGCTGTGCTCAAAGAGCAGAACGTCACGAGCATCGTTCTTAGTGAGTACACGGGAAAGGCCTGGGATGATCTGCCCCGTATCGACAAGAAGACCTTTGTCAAACAGAGCTATTTCCGCGGCATTCAGGTTGTCCGCCAACTCTACCGCGATGCGAAGGACGGAAAGCCAATTCGTCTCAAAGCCACCAAGCGGGTCGTCCAGAACTATGTCGACGCGCTGAGTCAAGACGAACATGGACATAGTGACCTGCTGCTTCTGCTGACGGACATCAAGAATTGGCAAGGATATCTGTTCAATCACGCCGTCAACACCTGTGTCTTGTCTTTGGGATTCGCCATCGCTTTGGGCATCCAGCGCGAAGCCTTGCGTGACCTCGGTATCTCTGCCATGACCATCGACATCGGCAATGCGTTGATCGATCCGGCCATACTGGACCATCCCGGACCACTCACCGACGCACAGTGGGCGATTGTCCAAACCCACCCCACCCGAGCCGTCAACGTCCTTGCCAACACCCAAGAGATGGACACTTCGTTGATTCGGGCGGTCATGGCCAGCCTCACGCATCACCGACATTTTGATGGTTCGGGTTACCCCACTATCAAGTACGACAAACATTATATTTTCTCTGAGATCATTGGCATTTGCGACCGATACGATGCGATGACTACGTCTCGACCCTATCGGCCAAAAACACTCACGCCTCCCCAAGCGATCAAGGAAATTGCATCGATGGCAGGCACCGCCTTCAATCCCCTGCTGGTAAAGGCCTTCGTCAACTGGATGGGGGAGGTGCCTGTAGGCACCATCGTGGTGTTGGAAGACAACACGCTCGGCATCGTCGTCAGTCGAGCATCGAGGATGGGTGGAGACAGTCGTCCAAAAATCAAGATCCTCGACCGAGACATAAACCAAGATGCAGAAGAACACGCGTTTTCGGGTGCGCTGGCGTCCATTCCTCAAGGAGTTCAGAACGCCAAGACCCACTTGATCGTTGGTGACCTCGGCTCCTCGTCATGAAACACCGCTGGTTCATTGGGATCGCACTCGTCCTGTGCGTCCTGGCGGGTTGGGTCGTCCTATCATCACCACCATTAAACGAGACCAGCGAACCCAAACTGCCGCCACAAATCGCCGCTACAGACACGCTCCAAACACCAACATCAGACGCTCCGAACCTCACCTGGGATCGAACCCTTCGCATGGCGCTAATTTCCACCAGCGGCGTCTCCCAAACGACTCTCCGGGTAGAGCGCGTGCCGCAGCCCGGCGTATTCGTGACTGTTGAGTCCAAAGAGTCCACGTTGAACCACGACCATTGGAGGGACCTTCTCCACGTTGCCGCGTTTGTTGCTTTGGAATCGGTCACGGATCCCCCCCCAGGCATTCGATTGACGTGGTCCCCCGTTCAGGCCGAACCGAGTCTTCACCAATTGGGATCGCTCACACTAGCCATTCGATGCGCAGTCCTTGGCAAAGCATATCCGGAATCCGACCTCTTGGCGGGCACGGTCTCCCCCAGTTATCGCCTGTTCAATTCATCGCAATGGTCGTCACTCCAGTCGGTGGCAAAACAAGCCCACAAAACGCTTGGTGATGCACCCGCAGTGCAGGCTCGTTACTGGTCCGACCCTCGGCCTCCACGCGCATGGGTCGCGGGCACGCGGCCCGACGGGAAAAGGACGGCGGCCCCAACGCCCCCAAAATCGGTTCTGAAAGCGCTGCAGCAAGTGCTGGGCGATCTTGTCCATGGTCACACCGCTTCGCTTCCATTACCGGAGAATTGGTCGCAATCGCAAGCACATGCAGAGGGGCGTTTTCGATCGACACAATACCAAAACCTCACCGAAGCCTTCGAGTTGGGATTGCTAGCCGCACGCATTCGAGCGGGTATTCGTGAAGCAATGTGGGCTGCCCAACGCATCCCCCTCTTTTCACAACGACTCATCCGGGAACATCGCCACCAAGACCTGGATGGATGGCGACTGTCCTGGTTGGCGCTTTTGGTATCGGCACGAGTGCAAGGGGAGGAGACTCTTCGGACACTGATGAAAACCGGACCACCCAGTGTTCCTCGAAAACAGCCCATACGAATCCCTAATCCTTGGCTTCGGCAGCGCGCTGCCCTCTATACGAACGTAGCCACACGCATGACACGGTTGTGGCGTCGGGCCCTCGGAGAGCGGCCAGAGCCACCCAATGGCTACCCCGCACACGATTTGCGAAATCTCAGTTGGAGCCCAAGCCCTGACGATGCTCATTCCTCGCCCCTGGCCAACTGGATGACAGCCATGGATCGCACAGCACTTGTGTGGGCTCAGATCGCAATCTTGGATGGACTCAATCCGACACATGCGTCCCCCGGAGAGGGAGAGACTGACTGGACTTTCCCCGATGTGGAGGCCGTTGCGCGCATGGACGGTCAGGCCCAACAAGTGAATGACGATCATCACAAACGGCTTCTCATGACGAGCCCTGCCCTGCCACCGGCACTGAAGCCGGTCATGCATGCTGACACGGAGCCAATTCAGCGCATTGAACGCGCTTGGCGCCAAGTGGTCCTACGACGGGGCTGGCACGCACTCCAGCAAGCAGCGGCTCAGCAAAAACAGAAATAGATGGTCCGATCAAGAACCGGTCGATTGGAGTGGGCCTGAAAACATGGACAACGTTTGATTCTCATAGCAATGCAAATGCAGTTCAAACGACTCGCCGGCAGATGAGGTGGCACTCAGCATGACATCCACTTGGCCTGGCTTCGTCCGCTTCATCGACGCAATGCCATCCCCACGAATTCGTTCATCGGGCAGATCCACCAACACAACCGCTGGCCCTTCCCAGTGGCGCGCAAACGACATGCCCAATAGCACGACGGAACCATGGACTGTTGGGTAATGTTTGTGACCATCTTCTTGGCGACGCACGAAGTGAGAGTCTGGCTCCAAAACCGTCAAGACACCCTCTCCGGCTGTGTTGCTGACGTCTACAGTCACTACACAACTGACGGGATCGAAGCACAATCGCCGCGTAGCCTTCATCAACCGCCTCTCCCCAAGGTTTGATCTACTATACCAGTCGCTTGCGTAGATTCGCACCAAGAAACCGCTCAATATATTGAAATAATAGATGGTTTTGCTAACCTTGTTTTGAGTTTTCCGATTTGGCTAGTGCCAATTCGTGATGGCCCGATCGACACATTCAGCCGCCAAAGCCCACAGTTCTCGGCCCTCCGCGTCAGCCAATCTCACTTCGTTCCGTTCTAGGGCGAGACCCGTCGTTGTGGTATAGGGAAAATATGCCCATCGATCTTCGTCACTTTGGTCGATACTACCTAACACGCCGTGTGTCGCTCGGTGGCATGGCCGAAGTCTTTAAGGCGAAGTGTTACATCGATGGCCGACTCGAAAAAATCGTGGCGCTCAAACGCCTTCTTCCCAATGTGGCTGAAGACCAACAATTCATCGACATGTTCTTGCAAGAGGCCCAGTTGGCAGCACGCCTCGAACACCCCAACATTTGTCGAATCTATGAGTTGGGAAAAGTCGGGGTCAGTTATTACATCACAATGGAATACCTCTATGGGCGCGACCTGCGCGCCGTCCTCAAAGCGCTGAAAAAAACCGGCCGAGATATCGATCCACGGATCGCCGCATGGATTGGCGCACAGGTCGCCGAGGGACTCGCCTACGCCTATCGACGCGATGACGAAGAGGGCGAACCCATGCACCTCGTTCATCGGGACATCAGCCCACAGAACATCATGATTGGGTTTGATGGCTCGGTGAAGATCATCGACTTTGGGATCGCAAAAGTGGCCAATGCCACCGTGCAAACCGATGTCGGCATTCTCAAGGGGAAATACAGTTATATGTCACCCGAGCATGCGGACCGTCAGACCCTCGACGCCAGAAGCGACATCTGGTCCTTGGGCGTGGTTTTGCACGAACTCCTGCGTTGCAAACGGCTCTTTATTGGGAAGTCCATGGCAGACACCATCGACCAAGTCCTTCATTTGCCCATACCCGCATTGACGGATGTACCTCCTCAGTTGGCCGAAACTGTCCACTCGATGCTCCAACGAGATCGCGACGTTCGCCCCGCCAACCACCGGATGGTTCAGGAGCACTTTGATGCCTACTTGGCTACGGAGAGTGCGCCGGTCAATGATGAAATTATGGCCCAATGGATGGACAACATCTTTCCTGACGCCGCCCGAGTGGAGGAAGATCTGACCGACAACGAGGTGAAGAGCTTGCTCTACAGCGCCGAAGAGTTGGGCGATGAGACGACCGACATGCGGGGCGAGGTAACGAGCGCCACAGAGATCTTCCTGGCGGACACAACCAACCAAGGAGATTATCGCGCCGCATTGGAACGCCTTATCTCCACCCACACGACGGAGGAGAACACCGAATCCTCACCAATAACCACGAAGGCAAAGGGGACTGAAAAGGATCCCCGAGAAGCAATGGACGATGTGACGATTGGTCGGGACGCGTGGACGGCCCTTTCGGCCATTCTGCTCGTCACATGGCTGCTCTTATTTCTCTGAGCGTTTCAAGCCCAACATTTGGGAGCGCAGCGCATTGTTGTGCACCTCCAGACCGATCTCCAGCCGATGGCGGACACGCTCTTTTTGGCGCATCTTGTACGCTTTGTGGCTGGCGTCAGAGTCACGCTCGTTGTAGTCAAAGGTCTCCCGATCAAACACCTGGAACTCCACGGAGACAAAGACCAAGTGACCCAAGCGTTTGAGGTGCTCATACTCAGGCCGTTCCAAGACATGATCCACCCGTATGGGCAAATCGACCACGAAGTTGAGCATTCGGAACCGCTCTGCCGAACATTCGTTGAACTGCCGCCGGAGTGGGTCCGTTTCTTCCAAAGCCAAATCGAACTGCAACTCTTTCAGACGCTCGGTGTCGATGGTCGCCAATGAGTTGAAGTAACGCCGTACGTTTACAATGTCGTTGGTCGATTCTTCCGGAATCACAT
>CAUZBV010000055.1:0-12059 GCA_963578115.1 Myxococcales bacterium | reverse complement strand
GGGAAGGTTCTATTGCATTTTGTCCGTGGTGGTCTCTGCCATGATTCAGACGGATAGCCATTGGTCATTGCTGAACTTGAAGTAGTGGCTCAAGAGGAATTGGGCGTCCCCTTGCCCGTCACGGGCAACGTGACCCTCGGCTACTTCACCGGCTGGCGTCTCCACTAAGGAGCGAAGATTCCCACCGGACAGACGGACGCTCTCGTGGTAGGCTCCGAATCGAACTGAGCCCACGAGAGTGCCCATGGCCGAAAAGCTCTTCTTAATCGACGGATCCAACCACGCGTTTCGGGTGTTCTTTGCCCTGCCCCGCATGACCGCGGGCGGCTTCAACACAGGGGCGCTCCTGGGCTTCGCCAACATGCTGCAAAAATTGGAGAACGACTACGCGCCTGACGACATCGTGGTGGTCTTCGACAAGGGCAAGAGCTTCCGAGTCCATCTCTACCCCGACTACAAAGGCCACCGGCCCAGCATGCCCGAAGAGCTCCGGGAGCAATGGCCACACTTCTCCGGTTTGGTCGAAGCGTGGGGCTACCGGTCCTTGGTGATGGAAGGCTACGAGGCAGACGACATCATCGGCACCCTGGCCTATCGCTTTGCCGGATCCGACCGTGAAGTGACCATCGTCACCGGCGACAAGGACATGCAACAGCTCGTCCAACCCAACATCCGCATCCTCGATCTCATGAAGGATCTGTGGATCGACAAAGAACAGGTCATCGAGAAGTTTGGCGTGCCCCCCGAGCGGGTCATCGACGTCATGGCCTTGGCCGGCGACTCGTCGGACAACATTCCCGGGGTCGAAGGCATCGGAATCAAGACCGCCACCGCCCTCATTCAAACCCACGGAACGCTGGAAGATCTCCTGGCCAACGCGGACCAGATCAAGGGCAAGCGCGGTGAAAACCTGCGCGAACAGAAGGACATGGCGCTGCTCTCCAAGCAATTGGTCACCATCGTCACGGACATGGACTTCGATCTCACGCTGGAAGACTTGCGGGCCCACACGCGGGACGCGGCCAAGCTCAAAGAGCTCTTCGTCCAGTGGCAATTCCGCACCCACCTCAAGAATTTGGAGTTGGGCGCTGACGCCGCCCCATCGGACATCGATCGATCCCACTATCGAACCATCCGAACCGAGGCCGATCTCCAGACGGCGATCACGGCCATCCGACAAGCCGGTCACATGGCCTTTGACCTGGAGACCACCTCCTTGGACACCTTGGCGGCCGATCTCGTGGGCGTGGGGCTCTGCTGGAGCAACGAGGACGCGGTCTACATTCCCCTCAATCATGTGGTGGACGGCCGGCGCGCGCCGGACCAGCTCACGGTGGAGACGGCCCGGGAACACCTGGAACCGCTCCTCTCGGATCCCACGGTCACCAAGACCGGCCAGAACCTCAAGTACGACCAAGCCGTCCTCATCAACCAAGGGTGGGCGGTCGCAGGCATAACCGGCGACACCATGCTGGCCGATTACTTACTGGAACCCGAACGCAACCGTCATGGGCTCGACGATCTCTCCCTGCGCTACCTCGGCCACAGCCCCATCACCTACGCCGACGTCACGGGCGATCCCGACACGGTCTCCTTCGCTCAGGTGCCCATCGACAAGGCCACGGAATACGGCGCCGAGGACGCCCACCTGGCCTGGTTGCTCGACCAAAAACTCACCCCGGCGCTCGCCGACCGCGGCTTAAGCGCGATCTACAACGACATCGAGGTCCCGGTGGCGCGCATCCTCGCGCAGATGGAGCTCCACGGCATCGGCATCAACGTGGAGGGGCTCCGCTCCTTGTCCGTTGAGCTGGCGGAACGCATCGCCCAGAGTGAACAGACCATTTATGGTCTGGCGGGGAGAGAGTTCACCATCAACTCGCCCAAGCAGTTGTCGGTCATCCTCTTTGAAGAGCGAGGGCTCACGCCCATCAAGAAGACCAAGACGGGCTTCTCCACCAACGCCGACACCTTGGAGCAGTTGGCCGCCGTGGATCCCTTGCCCGCTGAGATTCTCCAGTACCGCACCTTGGCCAAACTCAAGAACACCTATGTGGACACCCTTCCCGACACGGTCTCGGCCATCTCCGGGCGGATCCATACCTCGTTCCACCAAGCCGTCACGGCCACCGGACGTTTGTCCTCCAACAGCCCCAACCTGCAGAACATCCCCATTCGGTCCGAAGACGGCCGACGCATTCGAGATTGTTTTGTGCCTGATCCGGGCCACGTATTTCTGTCGTGCGACTACTCCCAAGTGGAGCTGCGCATCCTCGCGCACTATTGCGGAGACGGCGCTCTGGTCGATGCATTCCGCACGGGTCAAGACATTCACAGCCGCACGGCGTCGGAAGTGTTTGGGGCTCCACTGGACGCTGTCACCAGCGACGAGCGCAGCGCCGCCAAAGCGATCAACTTTGGGATCGTCTACGGCATGAGCGCCTTCCGCTTGGCCAACGATCTGCGGATCACACGGAAAGAAGCCACCGCCTATCTGGAGAACTATTTCGCCCGGTATCCCCAGGTGAAGCGGGTCCAGGAGTCGCTCATCGCGGCCGCGAGAGAGAAGGGCCATTCCGAGACCCTGTGGGGCCGACGGCGACCCATTGTCGACATCAACGCGTCCAACGGCCGCGACCGGGCGGCGGCCGAACGCATCGCGCTGAACAGCCCCATCCAGGGATCCGCGGCGGACCTCATTAAGCTCGCCATGATCGCGGTGGACGAGGTGCTGGCCGAGGCGTTCCCCAAGGTTCGAATCCTGCTCCAAGTGCACGATGAGCTCCTCATCGAGGTCCCCGACGAGCAGGCGGACGACGTGGCATCACTGGTGAAGAGCGCCATGGAGGGTGCAGCCGAGCTGATCGTGCCACTGGTGGTGGACACCGGATTGGGGAATACATGGGCTCGGGCGCACTAACGTTTGCACTTGGGGCCTGGTTTCGGGATAGAATGGACGCGAAATGAAGCAATTAATCACATGCGCAGTGCTGATCGTGATGGGATGCGGGGGCCCAACCGACGTGTACGATCCCGGCCCCCAGGTAATCTGCGAGGCCAACAGCCAGCAATGCAACGCCTCTGTGCTGTACACCTGCAGTCCCGATGGCACCGTCTGGAACCAATTCACCTGCGAGCTCGGTTGCAACAACAACCAGTGCATCGGGGGATCCTGCACACCCAACAGCAGCCAGTGTGTGTCCGACACCCTCTTGCAGATCTGCGACGAGGCGGGCCAAGTGCAGTTTTCAGAGTGCACAAACGCCTGCGTGGATGGTGAATGCGTGGACATCCTCTGCCAACCCGGCGCGCTCTTCTGCGAACCGGACGGCAAAAAGATCCAGATCTGTGCCATCGACGGCATGGACGTGACCGACCAGGACTACTGCGATTACGGCTGCGATCCGGCCACGACCACCTGCAAGGCGCCCGTCTGTGCCCCGGACGAGACACGCTGTTCGCCGACCAAACCCAACCAGATCGACATCTGCAAGGACAACCGAATGGGCTTCCAACCCACGAGCGTGTTTTGTGACGAAGGGTGTATCGAAGAGACCGGCCAATGCTTTGTCAGCAACTGCACACCGGGCGAGAAGATCTGTGGCCCCACGGGCGTGGGCCAATGCGATGCGACGGGACAATTCTACGTGGAGACCGAGCCCTGTGAGTGGGGTTGTCTGTATCTGGAGGACGAAGGGGACGCCGTGTGCTCAGCGTGCCTCCCCGGCGCCTTGATCTGTTACGGCCTGGAGATCCTCTACTGCGAGAATCCTCTGGCTGGCTGGACCGTCACCAAGACCTGCGATCCCATCGACAGCTGCCAAGCGGGCGACTGCGTGAGTGTTCTCACCCTGGGGACGGCCAGCATGGACATCAACAAGTTGCTGCTCGCTGACGCCTTGGCCGATTGCTGGCTGGAAGGGGCCAGCAAAGACAAGAACAAAGACGTCTGCCGCACTCTCGAGACCACCCAGCTCAGCGACGACATTGGAAAGGACGAACTAGAGAACTGGTTTTGTGATTCCGACGGCGACGGGATCACCAGCAGCGACATGAGCAGCCCGGCCCATTTTGAAGCCGCCAAGGAGGTCTTCGGGTGCGGCCTGTGGGACAACAGCGACCTGACGATCAACACCATCAACGACTCGGTACACAAAGGGCTCAATGGCAAAGAATGCATCGGCTTTGAACCGGGCGAAGTCCTCGTCGCCAACTGCGAGAGCTTCAAGTAGTCGGACCTTCTCTTAGAATTGATACCCTAGGGAGCCGAAGCCGCTAATAAAGCGGTCGGTTTCGACGGAATCCTTCAGAATCGTCATGCTGACCCCCGCCATGATCACCAGATGCTGGGACTGGTTGATGGGGATCTTACCCCGAACACCCACGGTACCTTCAACACCGAAAGAGAATTCTGGCGTCTGCATGTCGGCCGGACCGCCAGCGGTCACATCGATCGCTTGTGGCGCGATAGGAAGACTCAAGAACCCTGTTGCTGAGAAATAGGGGACGAGATAGGGGTTGTTGTAACCGACGGAAAAGCCCGCATCGGGAGACACAAAGCCGCCCCCGGCGGAATACCCACCGCCCAATCCACCAGTCAGTGCAATATGTCCGGCACCACCTTTGGGGGACCACTGCGCACCCACGCGCGCGCTATAGATCGGCCAGTGCTCGGTATCGCCCGTTTCTAGCTCAGTCTCGATCACAACAGCACCGCTGTCCACAGTGATGTCCAGTTCGTCCGAGAGTCCGTGACGCAGATGCAAATTACCTGTGTAAAAGTCGCTTCCAAACACTATTCCACCAGAGGCGAATTGCCCCTGGATTTCGGTTTTGCCTTCACCCAACGCGGCCGGCCCATCAGCGTTGAACGCGCGCGCTGGTGGGGAAAACAGATGCGCTGTACATCCACTCAAAAACCCGCTCATCACAACAATTAACACCGACACCCAACTCTTCTGCTTCCACATCACGCTGTCCTCCGTGTCGGCACAGGGCCGACTCCTCTCAGGCGGAACACTGCAATCACACGCAACGGACATGCCAAATATCATGATTGGAGAGACATCGGAGTGTCGCGAACCGTTTCCCGGGCCAACCCAAAGCCCCCACGACCCCGGTCCTGGAGCACGCGTCGTCCAACGCATCGCAGAATATGGAGTAGACCCATGCCGCCGCACCATGGCCCTCTTGGACGCACGGGTAGCGCGAACAACGAACGGACACGAGGGATCGAAAAGTGACTAGGGCGCGGCTTCTTCGGTGGACGGCTCTTCATTGGCACCGCTGAGCTCGGCGTAGAGTTTCTTCCACGAGCGAGGCGGCTCCAAGCAAATATTGTCGTCCCGCACAAAGGCGCATCGACCCGCAAGACCGTTGTTTCGACACACATTCGGGTTCGAATGTCGACAGCCTACGGTCTGGGTTTCCGTGTCGCCCTCAACGAGTGGGGCCAATCCTGGGTGCTTTGATTTACTCATATATCCTTCTCGAAAGGTAACCTTACGGTAGCACGCTTTCTTGTCTTTGGGGACCCGTGATCGCACGCTTTCTGCACAAAAATGTCATTTCAGGGCGCTATAGAGCGTTGGTGCCACCTTATAGACGGGTCACAATCATGGACAATTGACCGCTTCCCCCGTCTGTTTCCACCAATAGGCCACCCCAAATAGTAGTGAGAGGTCTGCTCCCCTATACGTCGGCCTGAAACCATCGGTAGTCGGTGTCCCCTCTCCAATCAATGGACTTTTCACGCGGCTACCGCCCGATTCCCAGTACAAGTGGCCACCAGGTATTCGAATCGCATCGTGTTGAATGAGATAGACTTGGGCCCCGGACCTTGGATTCGGACAAAACTGTTGGCGCAGAGCGGGTGGGTCCCAATCTGCCCATCCAGATACTCATTGTTGCCTTTCTTTTGGATCTCTTTGTACACCAGGTCGCCAGCCGCGCTGCTCATCACCTTGTAGTCCACAATGTAGTTGGCCCGGTTTCCCGTGGCGCGGTACTGAATTACACAACAAAGAAACCTCGTCTCGCCGCCATATGTGTATAGCGACGGTGGGCAGTCCCGATTACGGCAAGGGAATCAAGTCGGCGGTCACCACACCCGTTTGGCCCCCTCCCTCGGTCACAAGGACTTGAGGAATGGCCGGATCGGACCAACTCTGGTAGATGTCCACGGTCACGCCATTGCCAGGCGTTCCGATCACCAACGCATCCGAACACCAGAGGAAGGGATCGCTCTCAGGAAGCCCTGGGTTGGCCACGCACCGAGACGCGTTGACACATTTGGCGCGAAGATGATTGAGCACCGTCGTCATCATCTTGTACGCCTGTTTGCGCCTGGCAAGGTCATCCCAGTCTTCGATATAGAAGAACTGCGGGTAATTGCTCTTCACGTACACGGCGCTGTCATAGACGCTGTCCTCTATGGCCTCGTTGAACTCGGCGCCCAACTCACAGCCCGTCCCCACGACCGGGTCAACACATTGATTGTTCTTGCAGCTTTTCCCGGGTGGGCAGGGACAATCGCCCGGACACGTGCCGCAATCCTCTTCGCCTGGGGCACACGAGCCATCCCCACAGCCCGTGGTGGGTGGCGGTTCGGGCGGATCGGGGGGGGTGGAATCCACACAGCTGTTTTCTCCAGGGCAGCAGGTGGGGCAATCCCATGTAACGTTGTCGTTCTGGCTCGCATCCGCGCATCCGTTTTGGCAACAGGTTGCATCGTTCCATCCGCTGGCATTGATCATAACGCCACAAGACGGCAGGCATTGACCGTTGACCACCTGGTAATGAGGGGCGGGCCCGCACTCCACATCGCAGTCTGCCGGGCAGTTGCTGGTGTTCTCGTCCCCCTCACAGTCTCCATCGCCACACTCGGTGGTCGGCGGAGGCGGGGCGTTGGGGTCATTGCACTGGCAGCAAATCTCAGGATTCAAGCTGCCGGGCGCCACACAGTATCCCTCGGAGAAACCCTCGCCCTGGCACTGTGTTAGACAGTCCGCCGCGCCCTGCAGACAGCCCGTGCAATCGGCGGGGGGCAAAGTCACGTCGTCCTTTGGTGGCTCGCCGCTTCCGGTACATACGCAGCACACGGCTGGGTCCATGCTTCGGGGCGCACCGCAGAAGCCGCCGCCAAATCCTTTGTTGATGCAAACTGTCTCGCAATCAGACGCCTCCCCCAGACAGTCGAAACAATCCGCTGCCACCGGAGGCTCCGTTACATCACTGGGCCCAGGCGTGGTGTCATCACAGTCCGTCGGGCAGGTCTCTGTCGTCTCGCCGCCCGTGCAAACCCCGTCTCCACACGACTCAGGTGTTGTCGTGTCGTCAAGGACCCAAATGTCCCCACCGCCATCATCGGCTGTGGTGGGTGTCACCGAAGAATTTGAGGAACAGCCAAGGCCGAGGGCCAAAATTGCAATTGGGAGTGTCAGCGGTCGCATAGTTTGCCTCCGAAAGTAGGATACTCACATTTCGGCGCGATCTAAAGGCCTTTGAAAATCGGTCCCGTAAATGACGGCGGGAGGTTGGGGCGTGGAGCTGCGAGGCAAACCCTATTCCCTTTTCGACAATAGCCCACACTGCCTTCTATGGCCCACAGTCAGCGTCCGGACCGGTGTTGCCGCTGTTGACCACCAGGTTCTTGTAGACCACGCCGTGTTGAGGTCCATAGGTTCCCGGTATGGTGTTGTCCGTGCCGATAAACACGTAGCGAAACGCAAACGGTTTGCCGTGATGGTGGACCACTTCCTCGTTCCCATCGAGATACGAGGTGATGGTCCCATCGGCCGTCCACACCACCGAGAGGGTGTGTGTCTCCCCCGTGCTGATGGTTCCGTGCGGTTTCTTCGCCCGTGTCTCGTGACGCTCTGCAAAGCCTCCGGTGCTGGAGAGAAACTTATAACAGTTGTCGTAGGATACCCCCGTTCGAATGTTGAAATACGAACTCTTGGGGTTGTCGCTGTCAGCGTCCCAGCTGGAGCCGTGGGATTCCTCATACATATTAATGATCTGCTGTTTGCCGTGCTGATGCTGAGAGCTGTCGCTGTTGGGATTCCAGTTGGTCACCTCCACCGAAAAGCTGCCCTCGCTGATGGACTGCCCAAGGTCCCACTCAATTTGGTGGGGCGCCTTCCACCCGCCGCCGCTGAAGCTACCGCCATCTTTACTTCCGGAAGTACCCTCGGCCAGTGAATCGCTCAGAACGGTGGTGCAACCGTTGCTCACAGGAGGCGGACTACCGCAATCGCCCGGGCAGTTGTTTTTCGATTCGCCGCCGTTGCAGACGCCATCCCCACAAGACGTTCCGCAATCTCCGGGACAATTGTTCGTGCTCTCGTCGTTGTCACAGTTGCCATCGCCGCAGATCGGGCCGGGGTTGGGATCCGGCACCTCGGACACGGGCTGAGCAGCCAACAACAATTGGAAGCGTTCTGACGCGCCGGCGCTGCCGGCATTGCAATGGATCCGGTGTCCACCCGAGCCCTCGGCGGTGCAGTAGGTGTTCCACTCCACGGTCCGAAAGGACACGGTGTCCCCGGAGTTGATGGGACCAGAGCCCGTCACTTTGCTAATGACGTATTTTTCCCACGGACCTGGAGCGTCCCGGTTGCAGTGCATCACGTGATTATCAATGTCTTCGGCCGCACAGTATTTGTCCCAACCGGTGGAGAAAATTCCCACCGTGTCCCCGCTATGGAGGGGACCTGAGCCGTTAATTTTTTCAATTTTGTAATGCTCCCAAGCCCCCGCTATAGCGCGATTGCAGAAGACCATGTGAGCATCATCACCTTCCGCTGCGCAGTACTGGTTCCACGCCTCCGAAAGCAGGGCCACTTTGGCGCCGCTCGCGATCGCGCTGCCGCAGTCGGATGGGCAGTTCCCACCGTTCTCACCGCCATTGCACACACCGTCGCCACAACTGGATCCGCAATCGATCGCGCAAGTGACGGTGTTCTCCCCGCCATTGCAGGTACCGTCACTGCACTTGGATCCACAATCGCTCACGCAATTGCCGCTGGTCTCACCACCGTTGCACACACCGTCACCACAACTGTTGGCCAGAGCGCTGCAGCTGTCGGCACCGGGGCAGCAGTAATTGCAGTCGTAGGTAGTACCGGGCGCCTGGCTGCCGTCGGAACATCCGTTCTGGCAACAAGCTCCATCGCCCCAGCCCTTTTCGCCGATCCATTGGCCACAGGACGGGAGGCATTTCCCGTCAACGATCTCATAGTGTGGGCTTGGCCCGCACTCGGGTTCGCAGTCGTCCGCGCAGTTGTCGTTGTTCTCACCGTCGTCGCACGCACCGTCGCCACAGACGGTGCCTGGCCCCGAGGGCTGGCCGTTGCCAGTACATACGCAGCACACGGCCGGATTCTGGCTTCCCGGCGCACCACAAAAGCCACCGTCAAACCCCTTGTCTTGGCAGCTGGTCTCACAGTCCGTTGACTCGCCCAAACACCCGGAACAGTCCGCAGCGCCAGGGTTCTCGTCGACATTGCCTGTGCCGCTGTCATCACAGTCCGCTGGGCACAGACTGATGTTCTCCAAGCCGTTGCACACGCCATCGCCGCACCAGGTGCCGCAGTCCGCCACACAATTGGTGGTGTCTTCGTCGAGGTCACAGACGCCGTCGCCGCAGGTGAGCGGACGATGTTCGTTAAAACCAACCCAATCCCCGGCATCCGTGGAGTCGTCCCTGGGTAAGTCAATAGATCCGCAAGAATAGCACGCCAACAGAGTGGTCATGCACACGATGGAGAGAAGAAATCTCATGTGTCGCCTCAATGATTTAACAGCCGTTGTCATTCGCGGGCGACTTCGAAAGAGGGGATGGAATGGATGCCGAAGATACCCAGTAAGGAGTGCGCAGTATACCACACCATCGCGAGACCCGATCCGGCTTTTTCCGAATGGGGAACGAAACCGCAGTCGGCTTCTACGGCAACGGCACCAGATCCGCCGTCACCACGCCCGTCTCCCCACCATCTTCGGTGACATGGGCCTGGGGTGTCGCCGGTGACGACCAGCTACCGTACACGTCGACTGTGGTGCCTTGGCCCGGAGGACCGATCACCAGCGCATCGGAACACCAGTGGAACGGATTGCTCTGTGGGTGGCCCGGGTTGGCCACACACCGCGATGCGTTCACACATTTGGCGCGGAGATGATTGAGCACGACGGTCATCATCTTGTACGCCTGCTTGCGCTTTGCAAGGTTATCCCAGTCTTCGATGTCGAAGAACTCAGGATGCTTCTTCTTCACATACTTGGCGGTTGCAAGGACGCTGGCCTTAATCGCGCCGTTGTACAGGCCGCCGAGCTCACAGCCCTCCGTGGAGGGTGGGTCAGGCTCGGGGTCGGCTCCCGTGGGTGGCGGAGGCGTAACGATCCCCCCCGAGCCGGGGTTCTTGCTGTTGACGATGCACGCCATGGTGTTGTGACCCACCCCCGCGTTCGGGTGGTCGTGTACACCCACATACACCTTCTGCCCGGCCCAATTGGAGAGATCCACCTCCAGAACGGATTGTGTGCCGTCGCAAACGATGGCGGCGATATAATCCAAATGGTCCCAGGCGTTTTGGCCGTTGTTCTCCCAACCCTGACAACGGGGGATCCCATCGAACATAACGGGGCCGGTGTTGGAGGCGATGTAGACTTTGCCGCCCTGGTTGCCCATGCACACCAAGGCCAAGTCCGTGTTGCTACCCACCGTAAATCCCTCGTCATCACACACTTCGTTGTCGTTGGTGGGACTGACCAAACAGTCGGACTCCGTGTAATTCGCAGGGATCGTGGGCGGAGGGCTGGGCTTGGAGTCCACACAGCTGTCTATGCCGGGGCAGCAGGTGGGACAATCCCATGTCACATTGACGTTCTGACTGGCATCCGCGCATCCGTTTTTGCAGCAAGTTCCTTCGTCCCATCCGCTGGCATTGATCAGGGCACCACAAGACGACAGGCACTCGCCGTTGACCATCTTGTAGTGGGGAGGCTTGCAGCCCGCATCGCAATCGGCCGCGCAGTTGTCGCTGTTCTCGTCGCCGTTGCAATCGCCGTCACCACAATCGCTCAGCGGCGTTGGCGGATCACTGGGATTGTTGCACAGACAACAGATCTCGGGGTTCAGACTTCCGGGGGCCCCGCAGTACCCATCAGAGAACCCATCATTCTGACATTGGGTGAGACAGTCCGCCGCACCTTGAAGACAGCCGGAACAATCGGCTGGCGGCAGATTCCCCTCGCCGGGCCCTGGATCCGTCGGTTCGGTCGAGCCGTCACCACAGTCCATCGGACAGGTGTCGGTGGTCTCACCGTCCGTGCACACGCCATCTCCGCACAGCACGGGTGCTGAAGTGTCGTCCAAAGTGCCCGCATCCAGGGCGCCCACATCCGCCGTGGTATCGGTCCCCTCTGTATTGGTATTACAAGCAACAAGAGTGGCCGTCGCCACGATCAATAACATCAACTGCCGCATAGTCCGCCTCGCTTCAATTCAGAAATTATTGGTTGGGGCCGCTCCGAAAGGGGAGATGGAATGGATGCCGAAGATGCCCTGTAAGTTCACGTAGTATAGAGCCCCTCCCCCATTCGCTCCGACTTTCTCAAAGCGATGGGGAGGGGCCATCAACATTCCACTATTGGCCACAAACACCGTCAGGACCGGTGTTGCCGCTGTTGACCACCAAGTTCTTGTAGATCACATCGAGTTGCGGCCCGTATGTGTCCGTGTCCCACATGGTGTTGTCCGTGCCGATGAACACGTAGCGAAACGCAAAGCTCTTGTCGAAATGGAGGACCGCCTCCGCCTTCCCATTGAGGTACGAGGTGATGGTCCCATCGGCCGTCCACACCACCAACAGAGTGTGGGTCTCATCGGGGCTGATGGCTCCATAAGGCTTGCTCACAACGTGATCATCCCGCTCGTCATAACCACCCGTACTCGCGAAAAACTTATAACCGTTTTTATAATAATCCCCCGTTCGAATGTTGAAGTACGAGGTCTTGGGGTTGTCGGCGTAGTCGCTTCTGCCGTGGGACGCCTCATACAT
>CAUZBV010000054.1:0-12105 GCA_963578115.1 Myxococcales bacterium | reverse complement strand
CCCGGCCCGGTTTTTCCGAAAGTACGCCACCGTTTTCCCGTGTGGTATTGCCACTCTAAGATGAGGTCTTCGGAAGCGATCGGTTTTTCAGAGAAGCTCGGGTCGCTGAGCATGATTTCCAGGCGAACGGTTGTGCCGGGTTGGTTCAGGACTTCGTCGGAGGCAATGTAGAGGAAATTATCAACGGTGGGCTCTTCTCCAAAAGGGCGGACATTGCGATCAAAATCGAGCATTAAGTGCGCAGCCCCTTGCGGATTGTAGTAGGCAACGGTCGGCAACACTCCCGAACCCTTTACCTCCAATTGGGCTTGGATCCGATCGAGGGTCGTTTCATCTCGGGAATCCGGTACTTCGACGAGTCGGCCACGAATCCAGTACGACTCGATGTCATTGACCGTTGTCGGCTCCATGGTCTGAGGCCCCTGGAAGATGATGCTGTCCGCGTTCGCGTCGGCTGATGCCTGTTGGAGCCCTCTCCAGCGCTCTCCACTCCAATATTCCCACTCGAGCATCTTGGGAAAAGAGCGTTCTGTTGCGTTCGGGCGATCGAATTCGAGTGTGAGTGTGGCGGCTTCTGTAAAGTTCTCAAAGCGGTCGTCGCCCAGATACAGAAGACGTTCAACGCTTCGGGTACCGTCAAAGATCTCGAACACGTTTCCTTCCTGCACATGCTCGGTAAGGTCGGTATATTGTTCGTGATACTGGCTGACGCAACGCACCAATTCGTTGTTCGTGACCAGCAAGTCATTTTCGGTTTCAAAAGAGACCGCTTTCCGATCACTGGTGGGTGTGGTGTCGACGGCTGTTCGGCTGGCGATGACCATGTTGTCGGCCGAACTACTGACATTAAAAGTCAGCACGGTACGCGCCGGCTGAGGCGGTTGCCGATGGATGCCCATCAGATTAAGGAAGGCCAGATAGTTTCGATCCGGCACCTTGTTCAGACGATAGATGATCATCTCGGTCATCCAAGCAAACAATTGGACTAAGGTGATGCCGGGATCACTCCGATTGAAATTGGTCCATTCGGGGCAATATTGAGGAATCAGGCGAATGGCCTCTTCCACAATGTCTTCGTACTTGCGGTCATCGAGATTTGGACTCGGAATCATAGGTCCTGTTCCCTCCGCAGATAAAACGGGTAAACCAGGTTACGCATCGCGTTGTCATGAATAACTTCGTATTTGATGTCCAACATCATCACGTTCTCGTTGTTGGGATCTGTGAAGGCGCGGATCTGGACGTCTTGGATGCGAGGCTCGTGTTTTTTCAACGCTTGCTGCGCGTAAAAAGAGACCGTTGATGAGGTGCCGGGATTGTTGGGATGGAAGACGTAATCATGGATGTAACTGCCGAAGTCGGCATCCATGAGTCGTTCTCCCACGGCCGTCCCCAATATAAGCTGGATGGACTGTTCGATGTTGTCTTCATAGCTCGACATCGCGATACCGCCCGCGCTACCAATCTGCACGGGAAAGGACCACCCACGTCCCAGGAAGTTCTTTTTCGCCACGTCCGGACACCCTCAATTCATATCGGGATTGGCGGCCACGGACCGACATCCCCTGCAGTGTTATCCGTGTTCTAGAACACCCATTTTCTACGAGAGAGAGCCCATGGAGGCAGGCTAGTTCTTACGAAAAGCGCCGCGCCCAAAGGCCGCTGTTGGGGAAAGTACGTGCATGCCATCCTGTTCATCCACACTGGAAGGAACAAAGCGGCGTGACATGGCCCCGCAGGCGGTCTCTTACCCGTAGGCAGGGGATGATATCTTACTGCCCATTCATGTCAACTCAATGGCCACCTGGAGTGGAATGAGCAAGGACCGCCCGGTCGTTCTATTGCTCGAGGTGCGCCCCTTGAAGGCACGTTGGTCCATTATAAGCACTGCAGTCAGCGTTTTAGATGTTTTCCTCAAGAGCTGGCTTGGAAGTGCCTGCAGCGTTGGAGCAGAACGAAAATGTGGTTGTATACCCATTGTTGTTGGAGTCCAGCGAATGTGTTGCGGCGGTTACCAAAACTTTTCCATTCAGGCGCGATGGAAAATTAAAGAAGTCGACCACTGTACCGGGCTGAATGAGGGGACAGCCGGGTACAGACACTTCGCCGGTTAGATACTTTAGGCTGTACTGATCAAAAATACTCTGTGCGACGCTCTTCGCCTCATCACTGGATTCGCACCAATTGGCGACCCGTTCGTATACAGCACCTGTTTCTTTTTTGTACAGGCTCTTGCCCACAGTGATCCACCCTGCTTCCCAGCCCTTGTTGCCTTTGGCGCCGTCGATATCGGGGGAGCACGCGGTAATTTCCTCTACAAACGCTTTCTTTTGGCTGGGATCCCAACCATGCACACGCACTTTGGCAAAAATTGGGTAGGTGGCGATGGAAAAGCGTGCATTGATCATGTTGATACTGTTGCCACCTTCTTTGCGTTTTCCTTGGTAGCAAACGGTCGCGACGGGATTGGATTGAATGCTCAACTTCTGGAATTTGATCTTCCCGGCGGTGGTGTGATCAGCGCGAGGCGTGCCGTACAGATCTTGAATCGCCTTGTATGGGGTTTGCGTGGTCCAGGGCAGGTATTTGCTCTTGTTGCCGGGGTCTCCCGGGGTCACGGTAAGGCCATCCGACGCATCTTTGGCCCCCGACGCTTCGATGATTTGTTTAGCGATATCGGAGGGTTCCTGATTTGGGCTCTTTCCCTTGCCGAACGCCTTGGCTTCGTGGCTTCGGTGCAATCGATGGGAGCAATCATAACCGCGCAAGGTTACATAGGCACCGTCCAGACCAAACTCGGCTTCCACAAAGACAACTTCGCCCATGAACATCACTTCGATTTTCCCATCCTGCTTGGATCCAAAACCGAGCTCGACCTGCGTGCCTTCTTTGGCCCAATCGAACACGGTGAGTGTACCCTCGGCTTCCGCCACAAAGCGGATCTCGAACTCGTCGGGCATGTCGAGGCGCTGATCAATCATCAGCGACATCACGTCCGTTCCGTTTCGGAGTTGCCACGTCTCTGTGCCCGTGGCTTTGATTTCCTCTTTTCCATCGAGCTTAACGAGGAGATCGGTGGAAGTATTGTCTGCACTCATTCGGTGGGCTCCTTACCGGTCAACAAATTCAACTCAAGATGGGGGGTACCAAGAGTTTCATACCCGGCCTGAGGGTCATCGGATCGTCGATACCATTGGCATCCGCGATCCGTCGCCACTCGCCGGAGTCGTTGTATTCGACATGCGCGATGGCAGAGAGAGTGTCACCACGTCGCACGGTGACCATTTTGGCATGATCTGGCGAATGCATCTCCTTCTCTTTGTTTAGTTCTTGGGGTGTTAGCCCCGTTTTCAGTGTCAAATCGACTTTGGCTCGAACCGGTGTACCGTCATTTAGGAACATTGTGTATTCCACTTGAAACTCGTCCATCCAACATTGCAATTGGAGGTCCGATTTATTGTCACCCGCAAACTTGCCCCAATTGAAGAGCAGCGTCAGCGGGGCGTGCTTGCCTTGATCATAACCGACAAGCACTTCGAGTTTTTCGATGTATTCCTTGTACACACTCTTGGTGGGTTTTTGTTCGTAGGTATCAAAGATAATGCCTTTCAGACTAATTTCCGATTCACGCCCTTCTTGTGTCGATCCTTTACCCTTCCGAGTGGTGCTTTCCGAACCTTGTGTCGATTGATTTGTGGTGGCCGCAAACCGCTTGATCGTGATGGTCTCGGGATTGTACTGAAAAACGAAGTCCGCCACATTACTGGTGGTGGGTTCCCCCTTTTTGACCGAGAGAGTCGCTTTCTCGAGTTGCCCATGAATGTATTGATCGATCGCCGATGTAACAGCGCTGGTCAGTAAGCTCATTTTGTTCTCCAATCCATAGCCATGTGGCCTGATTTTCTCCTACGAAAGGAACCCGTCTCCATTTCGAAGTAGTCTCCTTTTTCGCATTTCTGACACCATTGGCGCCACTTTCTGCGCCAGTGCTCGATAATTGACATTCTTGGATGTCTTCCTCGATTTCTTTCCAGATTTGCTGGAATGGCTCGCGCTGGCTCCCCCGCCGACAGGCTCGCTGGTCTCCTTCAACTGGGCTGTCTGAGCCACCGCTTTGACCACAGGTGCCACCATGGTCATGTCGGCGCTGGGCGGCGCATTTTGTTGCAGCAGCGCCGAACCGAGCTCGCCAAACGCCATGCCGGACGTGCTTCGCTCGGAGCCCGTCTTGACCAAGCTCCAATCGACACTATCGAAGCTCATGGGCGAACGGCCTGCCGACGACGGTTGTGTACGGAGTCGGGCGTATGCGTTCTCTGCGGCATCGGTTCGTCTCTTGAGTTGTTGAATGGTGTCGGTCTGACGACCGCCGCGTGCGTTACCGGAACCTTCTGGAGTGACGTAGTTGACGCTATCGGACGTTGGCCAGGGATCCAATCCGGGGCGAAGCAGGCGGCCGTCTTGTGTTCCTGGAGGCCGTTCTCCCAATTCGACCAGGGACTCCAATACCCCCGCATCGAGCCCGGCAAACGCACCATTTGCTCGATCCAGGACCGAATAGATGAAGTCGAATCCTTGCCCCAAGAAGGGAGTGATAGGGCGGTTGCTGGGGAGCGTCTGCAAGAATGATTGAAACGCGGGGGGCAGGGTCACATGGTCGGGCAACTCGGCGCCCAAGGACATCAGCGATTTCATGGTCGCCGATCCGCTCTTGCCAATCTGTTGGAGCGCGGATGCAAAGAGTTGTTCTTGGGCTGCCTTTGATCCACGTTGGACCGATTTCGTTCCCGCGGGTTCACCGATGGGCAGACCATCCGACAGGGAGACATGGGTGCCGGTTTCTGCCAGCAAAGACAACGCGCGGGGTTCTGTGCGTCCACCGGTGGCACTGCGTGGAGACAGCAGGGACTTGAGGAGACCCTGAAGTTCTGTGTGTTGGAGGCGCGCCGGTGCAAAGGGGCCAAAATGCTCGTCCCGATGGAGCGTGGCGGTCGGTGATGATGGCAGGCCAATCCTACTTAAACTGGTTGCTGCGCGTTCAAAGAGCGAACGTTTCGCTGTTGTAGCCGGCGCTTCGGTCGATTCGCCGCTCGCCGGTCCTGCAATGTCATCCAAGACGCGGAGTAACTCCGGTGTGTCGATGCCGTTGAGCACCAGCTGATTCAGCAATGCGGTCCGGGTCCCCGGTGTGTCTGCACTGCGCAATGCCTCCACGCGCGCCAGCAGTCCGGCCACATCCGAGCCGCCTTGCGTCATCGCCACGCCTCGTTGGGAATGTCGGCTCAGAAGTTCGCGGATGACTGGGGGAAGCATGGCCAAGTCCGCGTCGGCAACCGCAGCTTGAATGCCCGCCGATGCTGCAGTGCCTTGCAATCGACTCCGGAACGCCCTGTCTACGCTCGAGAGTCCGATCGTGGGAACGCCGGCCTGTCGTTGGCCTCGGTCGTGCAGGAGCGGTGTGACACTGCCCGTGTTGATGCCTTCGTCTCTCAGCCCTTCGATGTGTGTCGACAAGGTTCCAGCCGGTCTGGTTTGCAGCAAGGTATTGGCTGCGGTCGTGGCGTTCTTGTGCGTTGTGGGCATCGGGCGGATCGTGTTCGCACGTGCGGCTTGGGTCGATGTGGGTACGGACTGGAACAGCGAACCGCCGCGCATTTCTACGTGGGTGCCGGCCAGAGTTCTTGGCCCAGCACTCGAATAGGATTCCCCCTTCAAGAAGATCGATTCGGCATCGTAGGCGAATCGATACAGAGACGGTTCGGATCCAAAGTCATCGACTGACGTTGGGTATGGGTCCGTTTTGGACGCAATGCTCGTTGCGAACGAAGGGTAGGGCAACATCGGTACCGTGCCAGCTGCTTGCGCGGATGGCACGGTACCACGAAGTACGCTGTCGAGTACCGATACCGAACTCAATGGCATGGTCACCGAATGCATCGCTGCCGAAAGGGCCGGTGACATGTGGGCGATGCGCGGTGTTACGGTGCTGATGTCCCAATCCGATGCGTCGCTTGGATGAGCCGCCAAAGTGTCGGTGGGCATGCTGACGTAGATCACCGGATCGGCAACAGGCTGGCCGTCGCCGAACTGGTCGTATCGCAGCTCGCCTGCACGTGTCACGGGACTGGAGGATGTATGCGGATCGTGCATCCGGGCGATCTGTCGGGCTGAGAAGAGTTCGGGCCGCGTGGTTGTGGCCGTCGAGGTACCGGCCCCCACATCGCTGATGAATGGTCCCTGCGATTCAGTGCTTGCTCTAGGCCGTACGATGTCGTTGAAATCGGTTTGACTGTCCTGCCAGTCATCGGTTACCGCGGGCGCAATCGTGAGCCAAGTTTGTTCCGCTGCATCAAATGCGAGACGGGAGGTTCGGGATTCGCTTTGCATGGCAAGGCGTGGCGAAAATTGGGGTCTTGACGCAGCTATCGCCCGTTCGGCTGGAGTCTTCGTCTTGGTTGCAGACCGTCGTCGAGAGGCTGGCACGAATCGGGGGGTCAGTACTCGCTTGGCCAGTTTGACCGCGCTCGCGAGTGCGGGTACGCCGCGTTCGGAGATGGCCAGGTCGCCCAGTTGAACAGCCGGGTTCTTGGGCCCGGTCCAACTCCTTGTGTCGTCGAGCATGGATGGGCTTGCGAAGTCTTCGTGGGTGGGCGTGAGACTGTCGATCGTGTTCGGTGACCACACTGGGTTGGGCATCTGAATGAGCGCGTGGCGGCCTTGGGTGGCGGGTCCGGTGGTTCGCGTATTGTGGCTTAGACGGTTTGCGACTCGCCTTGCGTCCGTCCGAGCATTGCCGGTCATTTGGGCGAGACGGCGCTGCGAGGGGGTCAGCAGTCGAGCTCCCGCAGCACCCATGATCTTGGGATAGGGTCGCACGGTGAACGAATCGTCTGGTATCACTTCGTCCCGTTGCATCTCAGGAGGTTCGAATGCGCTTGGATCGACCGGTGTCCGAGGTACGTCTCGAGTGCCCGCCACGTGCTGTCGGCGAGGGGCAAACATGCTTGCGCGTTGGCGAGAAGTTGAAACAGCGTCTCGGAACTCGGTGTATTCCACCCATTCATCGAAGAGTTCAATCGGTAGGAACTCGGCGAAATCGAAGAGTGGATAGGACGAGGTGAGCGTGGCGTTCTGTCCGAGACCAAATCTTCCAAATTGTTCATACCGGTCGATATTGGGCAGGCCGAAGGCATACGAAGGATCATCCGAAAGATAGCGTGATGTCACCAATTCGTTGAGCCCTGCAAACGCAATGCCGTCGAAGGTGTCGGAGACCAACCCGTCAAACTTGGTGTGCACCAACGATGTGGTCATCGACTCCCAATCGTTGAGTGCATCCAGGTCGACGATGGACAGTTGCGTTGTGTCCATGCCGGCGGTGTCCCGGCCGACAAAGGTCAGCAGGTCAGCGACGCGATGATCGGTTGTCGTCGCGTTATTGGGTCCGCCTGGTTGGTCTACGTTCGCCACAGAGTCTATCCTTTTAACATCTTGCCAACACCAGCCGACATGGCTCCGGTTGCGGCAGCGTGCAACAGTTGTTCGCCGGGACTGCCCGGGTGGAATTCGAGGTAGTCGTATTTGAACGTGATGGATTCCACGGCGACTTCATTTTTTGAAGAACCGAACGAGGGACCCTCCCATTCCTGCACAAAGGCATTGTAGAAGGTCACTCGTCCCACCTCATTGCTTCCTGCGACATCGCTTGCAAAGCCGCCCTTGCTGCGCTTGTGGACCACACAGCAGATTCGGCTCCGGTACACGGGCAAGTTGGGATCGAATGTGCGGTGCATCATGTCGAAGAGGTAGCTGTCTTTCCCTACGAATCCTCGCTTCAGGACCAAGGGTGAGAACTTCGCCCGCCCCAGCAGATTGAGTTCGTGGTTGTTATTTCCGCCTTCCTTGATGCCTTCGGTCTCCATAGTCCATTTGATGCCACTACATTCCGTGAACATGCCCAGCGCGACACTGTCGATTTCAATGTGGTACATGAACGCCACATCGGGATCGCGTCGACCCCCCGCCATCATGGCGCCGACGAGGAGTCCACCACCGACTTTGATCAGTTCACCAGCCATGCCACCGACGGCTCCCGCCGCCTGCGAGGTTGCCATACTGGCCGCTCCTGCCTTTATGCTGTCTACCATCGGTCTGTGCCTCCTTGGGCTTGATTGCTATTCACCGGGTACCGGACCCACTTCCGCGGTCTCCTCGGAGATACGGAACACAATAAATTCTGCGGGGCGCACTGGCGCCACACCCACTTCAACGACAACCATGCCAGCGTCGCGCAGTTCCGGCGTGTTTATTTCAGAGTCACATTTCACATAAAAAGCTTCTTCGGGAGAACGGCCTTTGAAGTAGCCTTTTCGCCACAGGCCCATGAGAAAAAATGCCACGTCAGTTTGGAGCGTCTTCCACAATCGCGCGTCGTTGGGCTCAAAAACGACCCACTGAAGATTGTTTACCATGGACCGAATGATGGTGAGGATCACCCGTCGCACGTTAATGTAGCGATTCAATCCATTGGATGAGGTGGTTCGAGCGCCCCACACACGAATGCCGCGTTTGGCGAACGAACGGATGCAGTTGACTCCCTGATCATTCAAATAACCGATGTCGCTGTCTTGCAAGAGAACGCTCAGGTCGAGCACATTGTTCAGCTCTTCATTGGCTGGTGCTCGATGGACGCCTTGCGCCTCATCGCATCGGGCAAAGATGCCTGCCACGTGTCCACTGGGAGGTGCCATGGTCTGTTCTCCATCTTTTTCGACCAGAACCCAGGGATAGTAAAATGCCGCATAGGCCGAATCGAAAAGCAGTCGCCACTGCAGCGCTTGGACATACTCTCCACGGTTTGGAAGATCGAGTATAGCAAAGCGATTCTGCATTCGCTCAGCCTGTTCCACCATCGCTTCTTGTACAACGTACGCGTCGTTGGTTGTGGAGAATCCGGTGCTGTTTTCTACACACCAGAACAAGTCCGGAATGGCCAACAAATCCACGGACTCGTTGGCTTCAAAGGCGGCCAAACCATAACGTTCGCCGGGTCCTATGCTCATGCCAATAAAGTCATCGGGTGTGACGTTGGTAATGCCATCGAGCCCGTCCGATAATTTTTGAGGGCCAAAAGCGATCGGGAATCGCTCCGAAATGGGTGCGTCTCGCCGTGCATCCGTGAGTCGGATTAGGCGAGATTGTTCATTGACCGCGCGCTGAAAGTACGTGTCTGCGGCCGGCGCGATGGTCAACTCCTTGAACACCTCTTTTTCAGTGAGAGTTTCTGCGCAGAGTTCGAACTCAACCGGTTCGACATAGGTTGGAGCTCCGGACTTAAAGGCGGTTCCGATGGGTTCGTCCATGCGCCAGTGGAGTAGTTTTTTCCGATTATCGATTTCGGTAATGGTTCTGTATTCTGTCCGGTCATCGTCATAGATCTTGATGACCGTCCCTCGTCGAAAGCCGTGCGTGGAGCGAACCGTAGCGAGGAGATCCTCTTCGTGCATGTCCAAGGTCAACAACGTCTCGACGCGGGGTGCGGACCGGTTGACCGTGATTGCGATGTCGTTGCCCCATGTCCCTTCATTCAGTGCTTCGACACGAATGGTTAGTTTGCCGGCCTCATCGCGCAGCGGAAGGGAAGCTGTGCGAGCAATCTCGCCTCGTCCTTTTTCGCTCATATGGCAAATGCGCAACACCCAGCATTCGGTGCCACCGTTGTCGAAGAAACCCTTAACTGCGGTGTCGAGGTACGTTTCGACTGGAAGTCGCCCAAACACGTGACGAAATTGGGCGGCCTCGGTGAGGCGGACGGGTGTATTGGTCGGCCCTTTCTGTGTGAGGCCAACAAAGCCCACCACACCGCTTTTGACCAAACTTAGTGGCGTGTATCGCTGTTCTTTTGGTAGCGCGTAAACACCTGGGGGTCTTGTGAAAGCCATCCGTCCTCCGCCAATAGGCACCCGCTCCCAACTATTCTGGGAACGTGCTGTTAGTTTGCGAGAATCATGCCAAGCAGTTGTTGCAGGAAAAACAGTCAGACAGCGTGAAATGCCACACACCGTTTGTACCGCTTAGGTATAGGTCGTGGTCCCGCAGCAGTCCGCTTTCTCGGCATACCGTCGCAATCGGTGTTTTCTACTATAGCAGATTGAGTGGGGCAGGAAAGGCAGAATCGGGGTCGCCAAACCCCACGCGTGGGGTCAGCCGTGCCCGCGGTACAGGTCGCGAATTCGTTTCGGCCCGAGGCGATAGAAACCAAGTGCGTAGGGGGGGATGAACTGTGTGGACTAGGGACGTGAATGTTGAATGGCGGCTATTGCCGCGTTTGATTGATCTCTTTATTGATTTCAGAGATTTCTTTAACCCAAATCTGACGCTCTCGGTGCTCCATCGCCAAGATGTCATCGATGGCCCAATGGAAATGATACGCGATGTACGCTACCTCCTGGTAAATGCGTTCCAGGGGGTAGCTTATGATTCCCCCAGATCACCGCCTAGATCGACTTGAAATGTGTGCTTGCATTCAGGGCAAGACACGTTCAGTTGTGCCGACCCTTCCTCATTGATTCGGCGATAGAAATCTTGCAAGTAGGCCAAGTCCGCACTGTACAACTCTTCAATGATCGACGGGTTGACGGACTTAAGTTCGCCCAACTTGGCGATCACACGGGACAAAAGAATGATGACCAAATACGCCCGGTTGTTTTGTACACGGTAGTCCTGCAGAGGCAGGATTTCGTCTTTCGCGGTCGCCAGGCGCATTACGCCCTTTTGGTGAATGTTGCCGTCTTTGTCGATGTAGCCTCGGGGCAAGGTGAACTCAAACTCAGTCTGGAATGCCATGCTTCTTCTTCCTACATACGTTGAAATTCATGAGTATTAATTGTCTGACAAAACCACGTTTCGCTTTGGTTTTCAAGTGGCCACGCCGCGACCAATGCGGCGCATGCGAGTATTTCTTGCGTGGAATTCACAGCCTCTAACGAAAAAGAAAGCCCCCAACGTGACCGTCAGAGGCTCTCTGTCATGCACCCACTTAACGTGGGTGGCCCAGTAATGAGAGTGAACGATTATCCGCGTTCGATTTTCTCGACCGCCAACTCCATTTCCTCAACCATTACATCGGCACCCTTTCCGTCGAGGCTGAAGCCTTTCCATTTGGCTGGCCACGCTTCGAAAAAGTTGTACCGCATGATTTCGTTTCCATCGTCACCACAGAGGATGATGGATCCGGCCTTTCGCTCCACTTTGCCTTCGATGACGGCTTTCCGCCAATCCCAAAGCTCGGAGTTGTTGGTGTAGCCACGCTTCAACGTGACGTTTGAATACTTGGTTCGACCAGGACGTTTACGGAGGATGATGTCATCTCCATCTTGGAATTCGACGATTTCAGTTTCGCTATCCAGGCCTTCCACATTGCGGAATGCACCCTGGGTGACGCCTTCGATCTCGACCTTAAAATTAAAACCACCAATGTGGTCAAAAGGACGACGGTTTGGCATTACAGACTCCTTCTCTTTTTCATCTCAATTTATGCTGGGGCCAAGCATGACAGTCATTCTGACCCAGGCAGCTAGTTGTCACTCATCGCAAGGTTCATGCCAATGCGTTGAAATCCAAAAACGGACAATTCGGACATTGGCTCCGTGATGCTGGTGACCGGATGACTCCGAAAAGCCATCCGGTCGACCCACAAGCACGTTACTCGCTGACATCCCCACCGGTCGGCATTTGACCAATGCGGAAAATCACAAACTCAGCCGGTTTGACCGGGCACATGCCGACTTCAACAATCAGCTGACCTGCGTCGATCACTTCCGGAGGATTGGTTTCGTCATCGCACTTGACGTAGAAAGCCTCTTCCGGTGTTTGGCCGAACAAGGCTCCCTGTCGCCAGAGACGCATCAAGAACGCAGAAATATCCCGCGTAATCCGTTTCCATAGTCGGTGATCATTGGGTTCGAAAACGACCCATTGAGTACCGAGTTCAATGGACTGCTCAACCATGTTGAACAGGCGACGCACGTTGACATATCGCCAAGAAGCGTCACTGGAAATTGTACGAGCACCCCAAACGCGAATACCGCGGTTCGGAAACTCGCG